>JAGWPY010000099.1 GCA_028870275.1 Gammaproteobacteria bacterium
ACCGGCAGCCCCTCGTTCGTCGTCAAGGGCAAGCTCACCTACATGGTCACGCAGACCGTGAGCGGCACCGGCGCGATCACCGCGGTTAATCCGCAGGGCGGCACGAAGGGCACGCGGCTCACCTGGATCGAGCTACGCTAACGATGGAGAACGACGACATGCACCATCCGATCGGTCGGACCACGCGCCACTCATCGGGCGAGGCACTGCGTCGTCGCCGCAACGGCGGCTTCACGCTCATCGAGTTGATCATCGCGATGATCGTCGCAGCGGTGCTAGCGGCGATCGCGATTCCCGCCTACTCCTCGTTCGTGCGCCAGGGGCGGCGCACCGACGCCAAGACCGCGTTGCTCGACATGGCCGGGCTCGAGGAAAGGTATTACTCGACGACCAATACCTACTCGAGCGCCGCCTCCGCGCTCGGCTACGGCTCGGCCGCCTGGCCGGTCACGGTCGGCAGCGGCTACTACCAGATCGCCCAACCGACGGTCACTGCCGCGGTGGCGCCGACTTCGACTGCGCCCGCCGGCACACCGGCGAGCTTCTCGATCACGGCGACCGCGATCGGCGATCAGGTGAACGACACGGCGTGTCAGACCTTTACCGTGGACTCCACGGGCGCCCGCACCGCGACCAGCGCCAACTGCTGGAACTAGCCGCAGCCTCTCGCTACCGCACCGTGTAGCCGCGTCCCTCGGCGCAGGCCGTCATCGCCCGCCGGTAGTCGTCGGCGCTGCCGTTGTTGCCCACCTCGCCGGCCGCCCAGCGCTCACAGGCCTGGCGGTCGGCCGTCTGCTGCGCCGGACTCTGGCCGTTGTTCGGGTACATGAAGATCTGATCGCTCCCACCCGGCGCGGGCGCCGCGCTGCCTTCCACCGGCGGGGGATCGGTCGCGACATAGCCCTCGTAATTCGGGTCGTAGGTGTAATAGACGTCGTTCGCGTAGTAGTAGGGAATGCCGTCGTACCAGTAGGTCGCGTAGACGCCGGGCAGCACGGGCAGGAACCAGTTGAAGTCAACGCCGTAGTAGACACCCGGCCAGTAGCCGCCATTCCAGTAGCCGCCACCCCAATAGGTGCCGGCCCAATAGCGGTCACGATCGCCGCCCCAGTATCGATCGCCGTCGTCATCGCCTCGCCAGCCGCGATCGCCTCCCCAGTGCCCCTCGCCGCCGGTGTTGTTCCAGTGTCCGTGATCGGCACCCACGAATCGCTGGGACGGTGCGGCCGCGTAACGCGCACCCGCGCCGACGCCCGGGCTTGCATAGCGCGGCGCGACGCGGCCGCCGTAGCGGGGCATCGTCACCTGGGCGCGCGGCGCGCCATAGCCGTAGCGGGCCGTGGGCGCAGCGAAGCGCGCGCCACCGCCGAACCGAGCGGGCGCGGAGAAGCGGGCCCCGCCACCAAAGTGCGCCGGTGCCGAGATGCGGGCGCCGCCACCAAAGTGTGCGCCGCCGCCAAAGTGTGCGCCGCCGCCGAAATGTCCACCCTCGTGCGGACCATCCGCGAACGCGCTGCCTGCCATCCCGAGCGCGGCGAGTGCCGCGACCGCCCAACCGAGGCGTCCGAGCTTGCCGTTCATGGCCTTATCCTCTTCACGACGTTCTGCCTCATGAGACCAGAACGCTCGATCGCAAGTTCAGCCGACCAAGGACCGAGCGCCATTCGAGCTTACGACCGGAGCGGCCGGGGAGAGATCCCGTGTAGGCAATTTAATGGTTGCGCCATGCTGCATTGAACATGAGCATTTCGGTACGTCCCGGCGCCGGTTCGAAGAACTTGCCGTTGCTTTCGTTGACGATCACAGAACCGACATAGGACCGGTCGCTCAGGTTGTCGATCCGCAGAAATTCCGACCAGCGCCAATGCCTGGTCGTCTGGTGGAAGCCGAAGCGCAGATTCTCGACCCAGAATGCCGCGGCCGCGTCGCTGTTCGCATCATTGACATAGATTCTGGCGCGGCTCTGCGTTTCCAGCGTCGCGGTGAACCCGGCGGGCGCGTAATCCCAGGTGAGTCCCGCGTAAAACGCGTTCATCGGCACCGCCGGCAGGTGATTCCCGGCCTCGATGGTCGTCGAGGCGCAGGGTTGCCCGCAGTACGACTGCGCGACCACGGCACGGATATAAGTGTAGGCGACGCGCGCGCGCAGACCCGGAGCCAGACCGGCGTCGAGCGAGAGTTCGGCGCCGCGCCGTTCGGTCCTGGCGATGTTCTGGTAGACCGATCGCCCGCCGAAACTCGACAGCACGGCGAGCTCGTTGTCGGTCTTGACGTAGAACGCATCCGCGTCGGCGCGCAGCCGCGGCCTGCCGAACTTCACGCCGGCCTCGTAGTTGTCGCTGTGGGACGGCTGCAGGGCGAGGTTGAGGCCCGGGATCGAGCCGTCGGTCGAACGGTATTCGAGTTCGGTCAGCGTCGGCGTCTCGAAACCTCTGCCGTAGGACGCATACAGGTTCACGCTCGACGTCGCCTTGAACGTGATGCCGGCGACCGGATCGGTCGCGGAAAAACGCACGCCGCTCGCCGGCGTGCCGGCCACCGCAAGGTGGTCGTGCGAGGTCACGTCGACGAGACTATGCCTGACCCCGGCGAGCACCCGCCAATGCGCCCCCGGAATCCATTCGGCCTGCGCGTATTGATCGAGATCATAGACGTGGTTGGCCTCGTCGCGCCGCAGGGCGCCCTGTACGCCGAGTTCGCTGCCGGCATAGTTCAGATAGCCCCGGCGTGCCTCCTCGAGATCGTCGTAGCTCAGCCCCGCCGTGACCACGAGCGGCGTGCCACCGATCTGGCGATGGTCGCGCAGATGCACATCGGTGCCCCAGAAATGACGGCCGAGATCGATCACGCCGCCCGGACTCGTTGCGATCAATTCGGCGACCTTCGGGATCGCCTGGAACTGGGTCGTCGCGCGGTGCCCGGCGTAGACCATCGCCGAAAGGTCGTCGCTCGCGCCCAAAGCGTTGTCCAGCGTCGCGCCGAACTGCTCCTGATCGAGATTCTTGCGCGAGTCGTACAGGATCGCGTTGGTACCAGCCTGGGTCGGATCGGTCTCGAGCTGCGCGCGCTTGAGGCCGAGCGGGTCCTGGACGAACGGCGTCTCGATCGCGTTCGCGACCAGCGTCAACTTGCTCGCGGTACCGAGATCGACACGCACCACGGCGTTCAGGTTGTTGCGTTCCGCGCTGCTGTGGTCGCGATACCCGTCCGTTTGGAAATGCGCCGCGTCGACCACGTAATTGACCGCGCCGCGATCGCCTTCGGCCTTCAGCGCGTAGCGTTCGGTCGCGAAACTGCCGTACTCGGCATCCACGCCGGCCTGGACTCCCGGCGGCCCCCGTTCCGTGAACAGCGCGATCACGCCGCCCGAGGAGTTGCCGTAGAGCGCCGAGAACGGGCCGCGCAGCACCTCGATGCGCGCCGCGGACCCGAGGTCGAACTGCGAGAACTGGCCCTGGCCATCGGGCATCGTGCCGGGAATGCCATCCGAATACAGCCGCACGCCGCGCACCCCGAAGCTCGAGCGCGCGCCGAAGCCGCGGATCGAGATCTGCAGATCCTGGGCGTAGTTCTGGCGGTTCTGCACCGAGATTCCCGGCACCGCGATCAGCGACTCCGAGAGGTTCACGCGTGGCTGTCCGTCCTGGATCTGTGCGCGGTCGATTCGGTCGATCGCGACCGGCAGGTCGAAGCTCGACTGTGCCATGCGGGTCGCGGTGACGACGACCGGCGAGAACGGATTGGCCGCGGCGTCCGCGTACGCGGCCGGCAGGATCGAGACGGGCGCGACGGCCGCGACCGCCGCGATCCCGGCCAGGTTTGCCCGATGACGGGCCCGACCGCCCCCACCCCTTGCCGACATAGCCCCCTCCCTCCGGCCGGCCGCCCGATCGCCCTTTTCGGGCGCATCCCGCGACCGCCGACGCACCGCGGCACTACATCGTGCAGCGATACGGACGGTCAATGGATAAAATCGCCAAACGGCGGGTTCGGCACGCCTCAAGTCGCCTTGGGCGCGGCCGATATTTCGTGTATCTCGAGGACCCGGCCGGCGGGTCGCGGTGGACACGATGACCAGAAAGACCCTTGCCCGACTCGCGCCGCGTTTCGCGCTGCTCGCGGCCGCCGCCGCCTGCGTCGGCGCCGGCGCGCGCACCACGAGCGGCGAACTACTGGTCGGTGCGACGGTGCGTGCGGTCGCGCGCGTCGAGCAGGAGTCGGCGCCGGCCGACCTGCCGATTTCGCCCGCCGACGTCGCGGTCGGCTACGTCGATGCGGCGAGTCCGGTCGCGCTCACGGTCAGCAGCAACAGCCCGCAAGGATTCTCGGTGGACGTGCTGCCGACCCTGCCGATCGCCGACTCGATCGAGATTCGCGGGATGGCCTCGCCGGTTGCGCTCGGCGCCGAGGGCGGCACGCTCATCGAGCGGTGGCGCCATCCGCAAGTGCGGCACCTGTCGCTGCAGGTCCGTTTCGTCCTCGCCCACGACGTGTCGCCCGGGCTCTATCCGTGGCCGCTGCAGCTCGCCGTGCATCCGCTCTCCACGCCTCAGTAGGTCACCGTGACGACGATCACGTCGAGGTAGGACCCCGGCGAGACGTTCTGATTCGGCGGCACATAACCGTACATGGTCCCCGTCGCGGTCACGCTGCCGCCGTCGCCGATCTGGATCGGGCCGGCGGTGCCGTAATAGGAGCCGCCGGTGCCGTCGCCCATCACCACCGTGTGCTGCGGATCCCAGTAGATGTTGTAATCGAGCGGCCCGCTCGGCGAACCCATGGTGCGCGTGCCGTAGTTCGCGCTCGACCCCGGACTCAGCGAGACCGTGACGGTCACCTGGGTGCGGCCGGTGCCCTGGCCGGTGCAGTTGACCGCCAATGAGCCGGTGGTCGAGAGGCCCGAACCTGCGAACGGATCGTAGACGCCGAAATTGATACCGCTTGCGCTCGCGGTGCAGCGGACCAGGATCGCGGCGGCGGCCTCGCGTGCACCGAACCCGACCGCGCAGAGCACGACCAGCGGCGCAACCCACGATCGGCCGTTCCGTATGAGCGTCATCGCCCCGCCCCCGAGGCCAGATCGTAGCATTCGATCCTGCCGAGATCCGGCAGCGGCCGATCGTCGACCGGCGGCGGCACGCGGAACCGGCAGGCTCCGCCCGGCCAGTGCGCATCGGCGCCGAGACCATGATCGTAGCCGGTCACGTACACGAGACCGTCCAGCACCACCGGGAACGTCTCGCCCTTGAAATCGACGATCGCCCCGACCGGCACCGGCTTGCCATCGTCGCGGACCAGATGGAAGGTCGCCCCGCGCACGCGCTCGACCGGAAAGCGCACCACGATGCCGCTGCGGTAAGGTGGTGCGACGGTCTCGCTCGCCGCGTCGATCTGTGTGTCGAGCGGCAGATCGGCGGGATCGACGCTGATGCGGTTCGCCTCATATGGCCGCAGATTGTAGAGGATCGCCTTGCCGCTCGCGTCGGTACGCGTCGTCAGCTGGTTCTCGACGTAGACCGGCACGTTCGGCAGGCCGTCGAGATCGACCGCCGCGAAGCTGCCGTTGATCTGCCGCGTCGCATGCACCTGCCCGTCGAGCAGGGTGAGCGATCCGTTCAGATACGCATTGCGCCCGGAGATGCCGGCATTGCGCGCCGCCTCGAACTCGATCCCGGCTTGTTCGAACTGACGCTGCCAGTCGGCGTCGTAATTCCCGGCACTCGACAGACTGAGGCGATAACCATTTCCCGGACCGACCGGCGGGCTCTCCGTGTAGGAGGCGATGAACTCGTTCTGCGGCGCGCCCGGGCCGCTGCCGCCGACCGCGTTCGCGGTCGCGGCCGAGCGATGACCGAGCGGCATCACGAAGGTGAGGTACGCACTGGTCGAGGGCGAGGACCCCAGCAGGCGCGTGACCGTGAGGTTGAGCGCGCCGTAATGGCCGAGCCCGATGCTCTGCGTGAGACTCACCGTCTGTTGCGCCGGCTGGGCGCGGTAGGCCTGGCGGACATAAGCGAGCGAGATCGCGTTACCGCGCCAGAGCACCAGACCTCCCTGAGCCACGGTGCGTTCACGCAGCCGGAACGTCGGATCGACGCTCTGACCGACCTGGGCGAAATTCGCCGCGTACCAGTTGTTGTCCAGCACCAGCGACAGACGCGGACCGCGGTGCTCGAAGCCGATGCCGCGCAGCCAGCCCGAGCCGGACGGATCGCCGCCGTCGACGAGGTTCACGGTCACGAGACCCCAATCGCCGACACCGATCGCGGCATCGAGACCGGCTGCGTGCGGTCCGCCGCGCTGAGCCTCGGCATGTCCGTCGAGCGTGAGCCAGTTCGTCAAGCCCCGACCGTAGGTACCCTCGGCGACCATCGGGCCATAGTGCTGGCTCGACAGACCGTAATCCTCGCGGACCGCGCCGAGATTGAAGGAGAACCGGTCCAGTCCGGAGGCGAGCAGACTGGTGCTCGAATAGAACTGCTGGGTGAGCACCTGTTCGCGGCCGAGCGCGTCGCGCACCACGACGTTGACGTCGCCCGCGCCCGAGATGGTCGGCAGGCGGTTGATCACGAAGGGTCCCGCCGGCACCTGCGTGCTGGTCACCAGCTGATTGTTCACGAACACGTCGACCGTCGACGGCACGGTCGCGGTGCCCGAGGTGGTCAGCAGCGGCGTGGTCAGGAGGTCCGGTCGCAGCGAGAAATTGCGGCTGAAGCGCAGGCCCCCGTAACGCACGGCATCGCCCCAGGTAGCCACGTCGGTGATCGCGTCACCGACGTCGAGCGTTTCGAGCGCGTCGGGAAAATCACGCTGATAAGTCGAGTCGAGGCGCACGAAACTGCGCTGCGTGCCCGTGTCTCGCTCGGTGAAGGAATTGGTGATGACCCCCTGCCGCGAGAACACGCCGAGCTCGCCGTAGGCGCCGCCACTCAACTGGCCGGTGATCTGCTGTCCGTACAGCTGGTAGTTCAGGAACGCGCCGAGCGCGGCCGGCGTGATCGGCGGTCCGTGCAGGCGGTGCACGTCCACCCGGGTCTCGAGGAAGGCACTGCCCGGCGCATCGATCACTGCGCGTTGACGCGCCTCGTCGATCCGCACCCGGCACCCCGGTAGCGCCGCCGGATCGAAATATCGCTGTCCGGCACGGACGATCGGCGCCGCCTTCGGCCGCTTCAGGCGCAGTCGCGCGAAATCCGCCTCCGAGAGATACAGAGTGTCGCCTGCGCCGCGCAAGACGATGGCGGTGAACGATGGGCCGCCGTGAGCGAGTGCGATCTCGAGTACCGCCTCGTGCAATGATTCGCCGGCCGCGAATGCCAGCGATCGGACCAGGGCGGCACACAGCAGCAGCAGCACGATCGCCGGCAGGCGCCGCGGTGCGAATCCGGAATATGTCCTGTCGCGGCGCACGGCGGTTCGATGCGGGAGCACGCCGACGGACCGAGCGGGCGCCTCAGGCGCCGGAGAACGTGACGGTCGAAGAGAGATCGCCGGCGTCACTATGCCCGGCGAGGTGCATAACGGCCTGGCGATCGAGACCTGCCGGAGGCGTCAGGGTCCAACTCATGGTGCTGCCGGGCAGCACGTACTTCGCGGCGACGTTGCGCAGGATCTCGGCGGCGCCGATCCGTAGGGCGAAGTCGGTGACTTCGACGTGTCCGGTGCCATCGTTGGTCGCCGACAGGCGCAATTTGCCGTCCGGCAGCCACTTTCCGCGCCAGGCGAGCGTTCCCTGCGCCTTGCCGTGCGCCGGCGCCACGAAGATCGGCACGCTAAGCCGCAGCGCGACCCGCAGCCCCTCGAAGTTCTTCGGAGCCGCCCGTGGCACTTCCTGCAGGATCACCCGATAGGAGAGCTCGCGCGTCGGGTCCGGCGCGCGCATCAAAGCCACCCGCACGATCTGCTGCGCGTGCGGCGCGATCTGCATCACCGGCGGTGTGCCGAGCAGATCCTTCGTGTCCTGCAGTCGATCCACGCCGTCGGTCTGGGACCAGTCCTCGACATGCATCTCCACCACGACCGGCGCATCCTCGACATTGGTGAGCGTCAGCACGGCGATGTGCCGCGCGCCGCCGAGTTCCACCCGGATGGGCGCGATTTCGAACGTGCTGGCGGCGGCCAGATGGGCCGCCGCCAGTGCGATCGATGCGAACGTGACGCTAAGTCCGCGCAACATACCGTGATCGTCCGTCGACGATCTCAGTAGGTGACCGTCACGTTGACCGTGTCGGTGTAGCCCGTGCCCGGAGCCACCGCCTGGTTCGCCGCGCTGTCCTGCAGCCAGCCGTAGACAGTGACGTTCTGCGCGGTGTTGAACCCGGTGCTCGCCGCCAGCTTGTCGGTCGAGGAACCGTTGCTGCCGTCGCCGAACAGCGTCGTGAACGCCGCGTCCTGATAGAGGTTGTAGGCGAGCAGATTGCCGCTCACCGGGTCCTTCATCGCGCGCGCGGCCACGGTGGCGCCGTTCGCGCCCTTGTCGAGGCTCACGGTCGGGATCGCGCCCTTGGTGCAGGCGACGCTGATCGAGGTGTTGACCTTGAGATCACCGCCACCGGGGGTGTAGGTGCCGAAATTGAGCGCGTTCGCCTTGGCGACGCAGGTGGCCTGGACGGTCGCGGTGACGTTGAAGGAGGTGCTGGTCGTGGCGGCCTGGGCACCGACGGCGGTCAGGGCACCCGCGGCGAGCGTCGCGGTGAGAATCTTGCGCATGGAAACTCCTAGAATGGGTTGCATCGATACAGTTCAATCCGGCTTCATTACCGGCCCGACGCCATTCTTGCGGGTCTCCCCTACGCCGTCGTGACTGCCTTCGCAGTTTGCCGCTCTGCGATTCAAGTTTTTGCGCGATCTGCCGGCCCCTTCGCAATTCTCCTGCGCCGCGACAGGGCCGGCACGTGACCGGGTTCTCACTCGATGCTTCGCGAGAGCCCTCAGACGTGCGCGAGCGCCTCGGTGAGATCGGCGATCAGATCGTCCGGATCCTCGATGCCGACCGAGATGCGGATCAGCGAGTCATTGACCCCGAGGCGGTCACGCGTCGCCTTGGGCACGCCCGAGTGGGTGGTACTCGCCGGATGCGACATCAGCGTCTCGGTACCGCCGAGACTCACGGCGAGCTTGACGACCTGCAGCGCATCGAGCATCCGAAACGCCTCGGCTTCACCGCCGCGGATCGAGAAACCGAAGGTCGAACCGGCGCCGAGGCATTGGCGGCGGAACAAGGCCTCGGCCGCGCTGCCTCGCTCGAGGAACCCGAGATAATTGACCCCGGCGACCTTCGGATGGTCCCGCAGGAAGCCGGCGACGCGCGCGGCGTTGTCCGCGGAACGGTTCATGCGCAGGGACAGCGTTTCCATCGAGCGCGTGATCATCCATGCGCTGTTCGGATCGAGCTGGGTGCCGAGCGCGCCGCGCAGCCTGCGCACCGGCGCGATCATCGCCCGCGAGCCCGCGACGCCGCCGGCGACCAGATCGGAGTGCCCGCCGACGTACTTGGTGAGCGAATACATGACGATGTCGGCGCCATGGGCGAGCGGGTGCTGGAACAGAGGTCCGAGGAAGGTGTTGTCCACCGCGATCGGCGGTCGGCCACCGTCCTGCCGCCGGCCGATCGATTCGGAGACCTCGCGCAACAGGCCGAGATCGACCAGGTTGTTGGTCGGGTTCGCGGGGGTCTCGGCGATCACCAGACTCACCCTTCCGCCGCGACTGCGTGCGAGCTCGAGCGCCCGGTCGGCCGCGGCCGTGAGCCCGGCGCGGTCCAGTCCGTCGACGAAGCCCACCGAATCGACACCGTAGAGCGGCAGAGTCTTCTCGATCAAGGTTTCGGTGCCGCCGTAGAGCGGCTGGCTCATGAGCAGCACGTCGCCCGGCCGCACGTAGGCCCAGAGCGTCGTCGAGATCGCCGCCATGCCGCTCGAGAACACCGCGGCGGTCTCGGCCGACTCGCACAGCGCCAGGCGGTCCTCGAGCACCTCGAGATTCGGGTTGTTGAAACGCGAGTAGACCAGCCCGGAGCTCTGCCCCGCGGGCAGTTCCCGCCGGCCCGAGGTGTAGTCGAAGAAGTCCTTGCCGTCCTGAGCGGTCTTGAACACGAAGGTCGAGGTGAGAAAGATCGGCGGCTTGAGCGCGCCCTCGGAGAGCGCCGGGTCGTAGCCGAACCCCATCATCTGCGTCTCGGGTTTGAGAACGCGATTGCCGACCTTGGTCTTGTGATAACGATCCTGGCTCACGATGCCTCCGCGTAGTGACGGCGCGCCGGTGGGGGGCGCGCTTCGATGGACGGCAATATACAGGGCCGCCCGGCCGCACGGCAGCGGTGTCCGGCGACCCGCGGATCGCCGCGCGCCGGCCCTGCGGTCATCGTGTACCATGACACCGAGCGCGTGGCGCGGGGGACGGACCGCGTCGCTCCGCCCCCTCGAGAGGACCGACCTTGCTGCTGATCGCCATCGCATGCGCCGCCTTCCTCAGCACCTTCGCCGGCGGCCTGCTCGCCTTCCGCCTGCACGACAAGCTCCACCTGATCCTCGGCTTCAGCGCCGGCGCCGTGATCGGCGTCTCGTTCTTCGACCTCCTGCCGGAGGCGATCCACTTCGCCGCGGGCCCGGGCGAGGCCGCGACCATCCTCGCCTGGGCGGCGAGCGGGTTTCTGGCCTATCTCACCTTCGACCGGGCCTTGCAGTTCCACGGCGCACAGTCGGCGACCGGCCACCCCGAGCCCGTCGAACGGCATGCCGCGATCGGTCCGGCCGTACTCTGCGTGCACAGTCTGCTCGATGGCATCGCGATCGGCCTCGCCTTCCAGGCCTCTCGAGCGATCGGCCTGGTGGTCACAATCGCCGTGCTCTCGCACGATTTCTCCGACGGGATCAACACCATGAGCCTCGTGCTGAAGAGCGGCGGCGGGCGGCGGCGCGCGATGGTCTGGCTCGGCGCGGATGCGCTCGCTCCGGCCCTCGGCATCGGGATCGCGACCTGCCTCGCGCTGCCCCACGAGGCGTTCGGCTTCATGCTCGCCCTGTTCGGCGGGTTCTTCCTCTACATCGGCGCAAGCGAGCTCATTCCGGAGAGCTATCATGCGCATCCAAAGTTCCTGACCACGGCGATGACGCTCGCCGGCGCGGCATTGCTGTACCTGTCGGTGCGGCTCGTCGGAGGAGGATGACACGATGCGACGTACACTCTTGCCGTTGATCGCGGGCCTGCTGCTGATCGCTCCCGCGTTCGGCGCGACGGTCGATGGCGTCACGGTCGCCGACTCCGCGCGGGTCGGCGGCGCGACGCTCCAGCTGAACG
>JAGWPY010000011.1 GCA_028870275.1 Gammaproteobacteria bacterium
CGATCATACCGGATGCGGGAGCATGGCGCAGCGACAGAAAAATACCACGACGGCCGAGAGTTCGGGCTTGCGCAACGCGGGCCTCAAGGTCACGGTCCCGCGCCTGAAGATCCTCGACATCCTCGCCGAGGGCTCGCCGCGCCACATGAGCGCGGAAGACATCTACAAGAAGCTGCTCGAGTCCGACGAGGACATTGGCCTCGCGACCGTCTACCGGGTGCTCACGCAGTTCGAGGCCGCCGGCCTCGTCACCCGCCACCACTTCGAAGGCGGCATGGCGGTCTTCGAGCTGAACCAGGGTTCGCACCACGATCACATCCTCTGTGTCGATTGCGGCCGCGTCGAGGAGTTCGTCGACGGCGGAATCGAGGAGCGCCAACAGGCGGTCGCCAAGCGACTCGGCTTCGAGATTCGCGACCACTCGCTGATTCTCTACGGGCATTGCCGGCGGCCCGACTGCCCCAACCAGAAGGTCCGCTGAACCTTCCCTAGCCGCCGCGTGAGCGGCGCGGTCGCGGGGCGCCCGCCGCCGGCACGCCTCGGGCGAGCATCTCCTTCGCATGCGCGCGCGCTCGCTCGCTGACGTCGACGCCGCCGAGCATGCGCGCGATCTCCTCGACTCTCTGGGCGGAGTCGAGGCGCTCGATGAGCGTGCGCGTGCTCTTGCCGTCGGTCTCCTTCGTCACCCGCAACTGCGCGTCGGCCTGGCTCGCGACCTGCGGCAGGTGGGTCACGCACAGCACCTGGCCGCGCGTTCCGAGCGCACGCAGCTGGCGCCCGACGATCTCGGCCGTGGCGCCGCCCACGCCGGCGTCGACTTCGTCGAACACCAGGCACTCGGTACGGGTCCTCGCGGCCGAGGCGACCTGGATCGCGAGACCAATGCGCGATAACTCGCCTCCCGAGGCGACCTTGCCGAGATTGCGCGGCGCCTGGCCGGGATTGGCGGCGACCAGGAACTCGACCACCTCCCGGCCGTGCACACCGATCTCGGCGGGGTCGGTGTTCACCCGAACCTCGAACCGCCCTCCGGGCATGCCGAGGGATTGCATCAGCTCGGTGATCTGTCGACCGAACTCGATTGCCACCCGGTGACGTGCGGCGCCGAGCTCGTCCGCGGCGATTCCGTAAGCCTCGAGCAGGGCCGCGCGCTCGCGCTCCAGCGCTTCGAGCTCGACCTGACTGCCCGCGAGCTCGCCGAGTTCGCCACGAAGCGCTTCGAGCTGCGCGGGCAGATCCTCGACGCGCACTTTATGCTTGCGGGCCAGCGATTCGAGGGTCGCCGCGCGCCGCTCGATCTCTTCCTGCCGCGCGGGATCCGTGTCGAGGGCGTCGAGATAGCGCCTCAGCGCATCGGCGGATTCGCTGACCGCGATGGTCGCTTCCTCGAGCAGGTGCGCGACGTTCTGCAGCTCCGGATCGGCCGATCCCGGTCCTCGCAGTGCGGCCTGCGCCTTGGCGAGTAGTTGATGCGCGCTGCCGTCCTCGAGTTCGAAGGCGAGCAGCAGCGCGCCGCGCGCCGCCTCGCCGAGCCGGCCCTGGTCGGCGATCCGCCGGCGCTCCAGGAACAGCGCGCCGACGTCCGTGACGCCCTCCAGCGCGCCGCCGAGTTCCTCCAGCTGGTAGCTGATCAACTCGCGACGTCCGTCGAGATCGGCGGCCGCGCCACGGCGTCGGTCGAGTTCGCGGACGCATTCGCGCCACTTCGCGTGGATCGTCGCGACGCTGGCGGCGAGCGGCTGGGCCTCGGCGTGCTCATCGAGCAAGGCGCGCTGCGCCTCGTGCGTCACCAGATGTTGGAATTCCTGTTGACCGTGGATTTCGATGAGCAGATCGGCGATCTCGCGCAGCGATTGCAGCGGCACCATCCGTCCGTTCAGGTAGGCGCGCGATCGGCCGTCGGCGCCCACGATGCGGCGAGCGAGCACCTCGTCGTCCGGCTCGATCGACTGTTCGCGGAGCCAGTCGGTCGCGGCCGCGGGAATCGCCGTGAACGAGGCGCTCACTTCGGCCCGGTCGGCGCCCTGGCGGACCACGTCGCCCGAAGCGCGGCCGCCGGCGATCATCGATAGCGCGTCGACGACGAGCGATTTGCCCGCGCCGGTCTCGCCGGTGAGCGCGGTGAGGCCGCCTTCGAACTCGAGTTCGGCCCGGTCGACGATCACGAAATCCCGCAGCTGCAGTCGCGTGAGCATGGTCTTATTCGCGCGGCTCCCCGCCGTATCCTCCGCGCCCCCAGTGCAGCTTCGAGCGCAGCAGGCGGTAGTAGTCGTAGCCCGGCGGATGCAGCAGGGTGACCGCCGCACCCGAACTCTCGACGAACAGCCGATCGCCCTGCCGCAGGTCGCCGATCGAGCGGCCATCGCAGCTCACCTGGGCGCGCGAGTCGTAACGATCGGTGAGCCGGATTTCGATCCTGCTGCCGGCCCGGACGACCACCGGACGGTCGGAAAGCGTGTGCGGACTGATCGGTGCGAGCACCCACACGTCGAGGTCCGGTTCGATGATCGGTCCCCCGCAGGAGAGGGCGTAGGCGGTCGATCCGGTCGCCGTGGCGATCACGATGCCGTCGCCGCCGTGACTGTTCACGAACCGGCCGTCGATCGAGGTCTGGAAATCGAGCACGTGGCCCGTTTCCCACTTGTTCACCACCACGTCGTTCAGGGCGAGCGCGCGCAGGGTCGGGGCGCCGGCGCGCTCGACTCTAGCGGCCGCGAGCGAGCGGCGGTCCTCGGTGTAGTGACCCTCGAGCACCGAATCGAGGTCCTCGAGCATCGAATCGGGGCTCACGTCGGTGAGGAATCCGAGACGGCCGCGATTGACGCCGAGCAGCGGCACCGGCCGGTGCGCCACCAGGCTGACCGCGTACAGCAGGGTGCCATCGCCGCCGATCGCCACGATCAGGTCGGCCCGCTCGGCGAAGGAGTCGGACGGACAACGGGCGATACGGACGCCCTCGAGCGGCACCGCCACCTCGGGCTCGACCAGAAGATTGCAGCCGCGTTCGCCCAGGTGGGCCGCGAGGCTCTGCATGCAGTCGGCGACGCGCGGGTCCCTGGCGTTGCCGACGAGCGCGACGGACTGGAACGGATGGGGCATAAGCGGTCCTCGTTGTAGCATGCCGGCGAGGTGCCGGTCACCTGCGAAAAGCCCACCGCGGCCGACGAGGGGCTCTACTTGACTTCGGGGCGAACCGCTAGTTACGTTCGCTGCCGAACCTATGAACCGCAGTTCCACCGAAGGCGACGAGGACAACCTCTCCGAGCGCGCTCAGCTGCTGCTGAAGACGCTCATCGAGACCTATATCCGCGACGGACAGCCGGTCGGTTCGCGCACCCTGTCGCGGGATTCCGGGCTCAGCCTGTCCTCGGCGACCATCCGCAACGTGATGGCCGACCTCGAGGCGCTCGGTTTCGTCGCATCGCCGCACACATCCGCCGGACGGGTGCCGACCCAGAAGGGTTACCGCTTCTTCGTCGATACGCTCCTCAAGCTGAAACCTCCGGAGAGCCAGGAGGTCGAGCAGATCGAACGGCGCCTGACCAGCGAGGCGAGCACCGGCCGCTCCCTGGTGCACACGGTGTCGCAGATGCTCTCGAGCGTCACCCAGATGGCGGGTCTCGTGACCCTGCCGCGCCAGAGCTACACGGCGCTCACGCAGATCGAGTTCATCGCGCTCTCGGAGAACCGGGCCCTCGCCATCATGGTCATGAACGACCGCGAGGTGCAGAACCGCATCCTGCAGCTCGACCGCGCCTACACCGCCGAGGAGCTGCGGCGCGCGGCCAACTATCTGAACGAGGCTTTTGCGGGGCGCTCCCTCCCGGAGGTGCGCGCCATGCTCCTCGCGCAACTCGAGGATACCCAGCAGCACATGAACCGGCTGATGGTCGACGCGATCCAGATGGCGCAGAAGGTGTTCGACCGCCCCGAGAACCCGAGCGTCGAGTACGTGATCGCCGGCGAGACCAACCTGATGGGTTTCGCGGAGCTGTCCAACATCGAGAGGCTGCGGCGCTTGTTCGAGGCCTTCAACGAGAAACACGACCTGTTGCGGCTGCTCGACAACTGCCTGCACGCCCAGGGCATCCAGATCTTCATCGGCCAGGAATCGGGCTACCGGATCCTCGACGACGTGAGCGTGGTCGCCGCGCCCTACGTGGCCGACAACCAGGTGATCGGCGTGCTCGGCATCATCGGCCCGACGCGCATGGCTTACGAACGGGTCATACCGATCGTCGACGTCACGGCGAAACTGCTCGGCTCGGCCTTGAATTCCCGCAAATAGCCCCCAAGGACTCGCGGGACGGCGGATCGGTCCGCCGCCCTGCACTTTATCCTGCGAGGAATCACAGAGAGTGAACGCCAATAATCCGAGCGAGGCGGCGGCCGAGGCCCAAGTCCCGATCGACTCGCCAACCGGCGAATCCACAGACGCCGCCGACGCGCTCGCCGCGGCCCAGGCCAAGGCCCAGGAGAACTGGAACGCCTATCTGCGCGCGGTCGCCGAACTGGAGAATTTCCGCAAGCGCAGCGAACGCGAGCTCGATCAGGCGCGCAAGTTCGCCATAGAGCGCTTCGCGCAGGAGCTGGTGACCGTGGCCGACGCGCTCGAGGCGGCGATCGCCTCGGCGGCCGGCGGGCCTGATCGGGCGCATCTCGAGGGTGTGCAGGCGACGCTCCGGCAGCTGTATCGCGCCTTCGAGAAGGTGGGCATCCAGATCATCGATCCGGCGGGCAAGCCGTTCGATCCGTCCTGGCACGAAGCCATGGTCGCGCAGGAGTCGGCCGAGGCGGCTCCGGACACGATTCTCACGGTGGTGCAGAAGGGATATTCGTTGAACGGGCGTCTGCTGCGTCCGGCGCGGGTGGTGGTCAGCCGGGCGCCCGGCGGCGGCCGTTAGTCCGTCGGGGCGCCAGGGCGATTGAAAAAACGCCGCCGCACCCCACCTAGCGCTACAGTCGTACGAATTCTGAAGAGGACTCACACATGGCGAAAATGATAGGCATCGATCTCGGTACCACCAATTCCTGTGTCGCGATCATGGAGGGCGGCAAGCCCAAGGTCATCGAGAACAGCGAAGGTGACCGCACGACGCCGTCGATCGTTGCCTTCACCAAGGACGGCGAGGTTCTCGTCGGACAGTCGGCCAAGCGCCAGGCGGTCACCAATCCGCAGAGCACCCTCGCGGCGGTGAAGCGCCTGATCGGCCGCAAGTTCACCGACGCCGTCGTCAAGAAGGACATGAGCATGGTCTCCTACAAGGTCGTCAAGGCCGACAACGGCGACGCCTGGGTGGAGGTTCAGGACAAGAAAATGGCGCCGCCGGAGGTCTCCGCGCGCGTGCTCATGAAGATGAAGAAGACCGCCGAGGACTATCTCGGTGAGACGGTCACCGATGCGGTGATCACGGTTCCCGCCTATTTCAACGACTCGCAGCGCCAGGCGACCAAGGATGCGGGCCGGATCGCCGGCCTCAACGTCAAGCGCATCATCAACGAGCCGACCGCGGCGGCGCTCGCCTATGGACTCGATAAGAGCGGCGGCGACCGCAAGATCGCGGTCTACGACCTCGGTGGCGGCACCTTCGACGTCTCGGTGATCGAGATCGCCGAAGTCGACGGGGAACGTCAGTTCGAGGTGCTCTCGACCAACGGCGACACGTTCCTCGGCGGCGAGGACTTCGACCTGCGGGTGATCAACTACCTGGCCGACGAGTTCAAGAAGGAGAGCGGCATCGACGTACGTCGCGATCCGCTCGCGATGCAGCGCCTGAAGGAGGCGGCCGAGAAGGCCAAGATCGAGCTGTCCTCGAGCCAGCAGACCGAAATCAACCTGCCGTACATCACGGCCGATCAGACGGGCCCCAAGCACCTGAACATGAAGCTCACCCGGGCCAAGCTCGAGTCGCTGGTCGAAGAGCTCGTTCAGAAGACCATCGAGCCCTGCCGCATCGCGCTGAAAGATGCCGGGTTGTCGATGAGCGACATCAGCGAGGTGATCCTGGTCGGCGGCCAGACCCGCATGCCGCTGGTGCAGAAGGCGGTCAAGGATCTCTTTGGCAAGGAGCCGCGCAAGGACGTCAACCCCGACGAGGCGGTCGCGGTCGGCGCGGCGATCCAGGGCGGCGTGCTCGCCGGCGACGTCAAGGACGTGCTGCTGCTCGACGTCACTCCGCTGTCGCTCGGCATCGAGACGCTCGGTGGGGTCATGACCAAGGTGATCGAGAAGAACACCACGATCCCGACCAAGGCCACGCAGACGTTCTCGACCGCGGACGACAACCAGACGGGCGTCACGATCCACGTGCTGCAGGGCGAGCGGGAGCGCTCGGTCGACAACAAGTCGCTGGGACGATTCGATCTCACCGACATCCCGCCGCAGCCGCGCGGGATGCCGCAAATCGAGGTCACCTTCGACATCGACGCGAACGGCATCCTCAACGTCTCGGCGAAGGACGTGAAGACCGGCAAGGAACAGCGGATCGTGATCAAGGCCTCGAGCGGCCTGTCGGAAGCGGAGATCAAGCGCATGGTGTCCGACGCCGAGGCGCACGCCGAGGAGGACAAGAAGTTCCGCGAGCTGGTGGCCGCGCGCAACAAGGCCGACGCGACCGCGCATGCGATCGAGAAGGCGCTGCGCGACGCCGGCGACAAGGTCTCGGAGGACGAGAAGCGGGCGGCCAACGAGGCGCTCGCCGCGGTGAAGGCGGCCATCGCCGGGGACGACCGCGACGAGATCGAACGCAAGACCCAGGCGCTCGAGCAGGCCGCGACCGCGGTCCTGCAGAAGGCGGGCGAACAGGCGGCCGCAGGATCGGGATCGGGCGGCTCGGCCGGCGCGGAAGCGAAGAAGGACGACGTGCTGGACGCGGAGTTCGAAGAGGTCAAGGACAACGACCGCAAGAAGGCCTGAAGGCTCGTCGGGTCCGCGCGCTCGCGCGCGGACCTGAGCGGGTACAACGCGCGCCGCCGGCGTCCGAAGGGCCGCCGGCGGCCGCTTGCGTCATAGGGAGCTCATGTCGAAGCAGGATTACTACAAGGTCCTCGACGTCCCCCGGACCGCCGGCGAGGCCGAGATCAAGAAGGCCTATCGGCGGCTCGCGATGAAATATCATCCGGACCGCAATCCCGACGATCCACAAGCCGAGCATCTGTTCAAGGAGGCCAAGGAGGCCTACGAGGTGCTCGTAGATCCGCAGAAGCGGGCCGCCTACGATCAGTTCGGCCACGCCGGGCTGCAGGGCGGCCGGGGAGGCGGTTTCGGCGCGGCCGATGCCTTCGGCGACATCTTCGGCGAGATGTTCGGGGACATCTTCTCGGGTGGGCAACGCGGACGTTCCCAGGTGTTCCGCGGCGCCGATCTGCGATACGAGCTGGAAATCGACCTGGAGCAGGCGGTATTCGGTACCGAGACCACGATCCGCATACCCTCTCTGGCCGAATGCCGCACCTGCGGCGGTTCCGGAGCGGCGAAGGGATCCCAGCCCAAGACCTGCGATACCTGCGGCGGCCATGGCCAGGTCAGGGTCCAGCAGTCGATCTTCACGATCCAGCAGCCCTGCCCGCGTTGCAAGGGGCGCGGCAAGATCATCGCGAACCCCTGCGATACCTGCCTCGGCCAGGGGCGCGTACGCCAGGAGAAGGCCCTCTCGGTGAAGGTGCCCGCCGGGGTCGACTCCGGGGATCGGATCCGGCTCGGCGGCGAGGGCGAGGCGGGACGCAACGGCGGCCCGGCCGGCGACCTCTACGTCGAAATTCACGTGCGCGAGCATGCGATCTTCGAGCGCGAGGGCAGCAACCTCTCCTGCGAGGTGCCGGTCAGTTTCTCGACCGCCGCGCTGGGCGGCACGGTCGAGGTGCCGACGCTCGATGGCGAGGTTTCATTGAAGATCCCGGCGGAAACGCAGTCCGGGCGGGTCTTCCGGCTCCGCGGCAAGGGGGTCGTGCCGGTGCGTGGCGGCGGGGCGGGGGACCTGTACTGTCGCGTCGTGATCGAAACACCGGTCGACTTGAGCGCTGAACAGAAGGAATTGCTGCGTCGCTTCGAGGAATCGCTCCAGGGCAGCCACAAGCCACGGGAGCGCTCGTTCTTCGATGGTGTGAAGAAGTTCTTCACCGGCGCCCTGGACTGACGTGCAGACGCGCCTCACGCATCCTCTGGTCGTCTTTGGCGTGACCGGGCGCATGGGCCAGTCGGTGCTGCGGGCGCTCGGCGAGTCGGCGTCGTTCACGCTGGCGGCCGCCGTGGCGTCCCCGCACAGCGGGCACCTCGGCCGCGATGCGGCGCTCGAGGGGCGGCCGGCCGGCGTTGCCGTCACGGCCGACGCGGCCGCGGCGCTCGCCGGCGCCGCGGTGGCGATCGACTTCAGTCTGCCGGACGCCGTGGCGGGGCATGCGCGCGCCTGTGCCCAGGCGGGCGTGCCTTTGCTCGTCGGGACGACCGGCCTCGACGCCGCGACGCGGGCGAGCCTCGAGGCCGCCGCCGCGCGGATCCCCGTGCTGGTGGCCGCCAATACGAGTCTCGGGGTGAGTCTGCTCGAGCGCCTGGTCGAGGTCGCGGCCCGCGGTCTCGGCCCCGGGTTCGACGTGGAGATCGTCGAGATGCACCACCGGATGAAGCGTGACGCGCCTTCGGGCACGGCGATTCGTCTCGGCGAGGTGGTCGCTGCGGTGCGTGGCTCCGGACTCGAGGAGCTCGCGCTCACCGATCGTCACGGCGACTCAGGTCCGCGTCCAGCCGGGGGCATCGGGTTCGCGGCGTTGCGCGGCGGCGACGTGGTCGGCGAACACACGGTCGTCTTTGCCGGCGACGGTGAACGGATCGAGCTCACTCATCGGGCGACCGACCGGATGATCTTCGCACGCGGTGCATTGCGCGCCGCCG
>JAGWPY010000100.1 GCA_028870275.1 Gammaproteobacteria bacterium
AGCCGTAGGCGCAGTTGTCACCCGGAGAGCGCGGATTGGCAGGGTCCAAACTATTCGGCGTCGTTGGAAAGGAATCGCTTGGCAGCGCTTGGGTGTCGAGCCCGGTCGTCCCGCCCACATAAAGGTTGCCACTTGAATCGGTCGCTAACGCCGCAGCGTTGTCCGTCATTGCATCGGTATCTGTCCCGACGAAGGTGGACCAAGTCGCCACCAGAGGATCGATAAGAAGTGGCCGTGCGCGATCGAATTTGCCCAACGCGAAGCGCAGCGATTGCCTATTCGTGATGACGTGTACGTCAACTTCTGAGGTACCCGTACTCGTCTCTTGGAACGCGCGCGGGCGATGCAGGCGGAAGCGATGGCCTCCCCGTACCGCCATAATGTCGCCGCTGCTGGCATCGACGCTAAAATGCGTCTCCCCCTGTCCTGTGAGTTCGATCGCCCCTGGGTCAGCGCCTGGGTGCACCAGGAAATCCAGTTCCAGATCACCGTTGTTCGCGCGCAGGCGCACGTCGATGCCGGGCCAAACATCGTGGTAGATCACGACACCGTAGCGGTGCCATGCAGCTCGCGCCCGCTGCCGATAACCGTCGAGCAGGTATAGTTTACCGGGGATTTCCTCACGGAGCTCCGCGGACACGTCCCGTCGAGCTCCAGCCAGCGCGATTTGGAGGGCGCCCTGCGCGTTGGCCCCGTAGCGGATGCGCAACTGATCCGATCGGGCCTCCGCGATGTAGCGGCGACCGGAAGCAACGAACGTCACCTGTGGTTTCGAACCGCCGCCGCTAACTTCAAACGCCCCCGGCCAAAGCCATCTGCCGATCGACTGGCCTGCGGGTGTCAACGAGGTGCTCAAATGCGGCCAGGGATCTCGTGCGGGGGCATCCCCGCTCTGTAACGCATGATCGGCGCCCAGGAAGAGAGCTCCTCCGGCGAACAACAGCGCAAAGACAATTGGCGCACGCGTGAAGACGCGGACTTGGTCCATGGCCTTTGACCCTCTCTTGAGGAATGGTCTTGTTTTGCAACGCTTTCCGGATGCTACAAGACTCTGGTCGTCATCTCTACGGCAATGGCTGGAGCCAATCTAGACGGGTCGGGCCCAGGCTCTGAAAGCCGTCATTGCCAAGGAATTTTGTGCCGGAATAGAGGAGCTAGGACCATGGCAACGGTGAGATTCTCTCGTGGACATTGGGTTGCCGATTATTACGACACTAACAAGCGACGGCGAATCGAACGACCAAGAGGCCACTTTGAAAACCTGACAAGTGAGTTACGCGCAGCTCAAGCGCTCCTCGCGGATCGCGTCGCCGAGGTGGCGGACGGGCTCGTTCATGAGGGCTCCGGGACCTTTGAGGACGCCGCGATTCGGTGGCTCAACAGCAAGGTCGCCATTAGGCCCTCCACTCGGCGCATCTACCAGCAACTTCTCGTCGGTTATCTCATTCCGTATTTTGGCGATCGCACGCTGCGGCTGATTCGAGTAACCGATATCGAGCGCTTTCGAGCCGAGCTCAACACTGGCATTCCAGACTCTATTAGGCAGGCGCTCAACGCCCGCGTGATGACGGCGAGGCCTGGTCACGCGGAAGCGCGAGCCAAGCAACGGTCGACTCGGGTGAGGATCAGCACCCGTTCGATCAACAAGGCGTTGTGTGTTCTCAGCATGGTTTTCAATTATGCGATGCGCAACCAATGGGTGGCACGCAATCCCGCGAGATATGTCGAGCCGGCGCGCGACCCGCGACCTCTCGAAGAGCGCCCCTTGGACATGGATGTGCTGACCCCGGCAGAGGTGGCAGCGTTGCGCGACGCGGCCACGACGGCTACGTGTCGGGACGGCAAGCTGGTCACCAATAACTACCGATTGCTGATTTCGTTCGCTGTGTTCACCGGGTGCCGCGCGGGTGAGATCCTGGGGGCTGGCTGGAATCACATCGATTGGGAGAGCGGCGAGTTCCGAGTTCGACGAGCCTATCGGGAAGGTCACTTCCACGAGCCCAAGACGCGCACCTCGTATCGGAGCATCGCGCTCCCGGGATTTCTCTTGAAGGAGCTGGGGGCTTGGCGGAGCCTATGCCCCCAGAGTCTCCATGACCTGATCTTCCCGAATCTCGACGGGCGGCCCATGAGCTATACCAACTTAATGGCCCGTGGCTTTCACCCGGCGTTGAAGCGCGCCGGTATCAGGAGAATTCGCTTTCACGACTTGAGGCACACGTACGCGAGTTTGATGATCAGTAACGGCGAGGACATCGTCCGCGTGTCGAGGCTCATGGGACACGCCAACGCTTCCTTCACATTCAATACCTACTGCCACATGCTGCCGCGCAAGCGCGACCCGGTTGGTGACCGACTCGCCTCCCTGGTGTTTGGAAACAAAATGGAAACCGATCGCGATGCGGCGAACCGAGCGCGCAAATCCGTGTCCGAAAATATTTATGAATCAATGTGTTAGTGGTGGCCAGGGAGGGAATTGAACCCCCGACACGCGGATTTTCAGTCCGCTGCTCTACCAACTGAGCTACCTGGCCTTTCGGGCGGGACGCGTATTAAACAGGTGCGGCCGGCCGGCGTCAATGAAGTCTTGAAGAATCAGCCGCTTACACCGAAGCCCGAGCTCACTCCGGCTTGAATTCCTTGGGCTTCTCGGACCCGGTGCCGAAGAAGAACTTCTCCATCTCCTCGACCAGGAACGCCCGCGCCTTCGGCTCGATCGGCGTCAGCCGGTATTCGTTGATGAGCATCGTCTGATGCGCGAGCCAGCGCGTCCAGGCTTCCTTGGATACGTTTTGATAGATGCGCTGCCCGATCTCGCCCGGATAGGGGAGATAGTCGAGACCGTCCGCCTCCCGACCCAGCAGCACACACTGTACGCGTCGCGCCATGGAGGAATCTTACCGCGAATCCCCGGTGCTCGGCGCGAGTTCGGCCAGGAGCGTTCGAATCGGCTGCGGCAGACCCACGCGCGGCGGCCGATGCAGCGCGTACCAGAGGCGATCGTCGCGGTCCTCGATCCGCGCCTCGGCCGCACAGCGCACGATCAGCGGCTGAAGGTGCAGGTCGAAATGCGTGAAGGCATGATCGATCGGCGGCAGGCTCGCCTCGCTCGCCGGTGCGCCGCCGAGTT
Source organism: Gammaproteobacteria bacterium (assembly GCA_028870275.1). Taxonomy (GTDB): domain Bacteria; phylum Pseudomonadota; class Gammaproteobacteria; order Steroidobacterales; family Steroidobacteraceae; genus Bog-1198. Next base: position 3,131 of record JAGWPY010000100.1, read on the forward strand.
CGCGGCGACACCAGGCGAGCGCGTCCTCGGCGCTCGCGAACTGCGGCGGCGACCACAGCCCACCCCAGATGCCCGGGCTCGGACGCCGCTCGAGCAGCACCGCCCGCCCGTCCTCACGCTCGGATTCCACGACCAGCAGGGTCGCGGTCCGCCTCGGACGGGGTCGCCGGCGCTTCGGCCACGGCAGCTCCGCCTGACGGCCGTCGCGCCGCGCCAGACAGGGTTCGTGCATCGGACATCGCTCGCAGACCGGATGCGCGCGCGTGCACAGCGTCGCGCCGAGATCCATGATCGCCTGGGTGTAGTCGGCGACCCGTGCCTCGGGCGTATAGGCGAGCGCCTGGGCCCAGAGCCGCTCCTGCAGCGCGCTCTGGCTCAAGTCGCCCTCGATCGCGAGCACGCGCGCCAGCACCCGTTTGACGTTGCCGTCGAGGATCGGCTGACGCTCGCCGCGCGCGAGCGCGAGGATCGCGCCGGCCGTCGACCGGCCGATCCCGGGGAGCGCCTGCAGACCCTCGATCGTCGCCGGCAGCTCACCGCCATGGTGCTCCACCACCTGCCGCGCGGCGGCGTGGAGATTGCGAGCCCGTGCGTAGTAGCCGAGCCCCGTCCACAGATGCAGGACCTCATCGATCGGTGCCGCGGCCAGGACATCGACCCGCGGAAAACGCTGCATGAACCGCTCGTAGTACGGGATCACCGCCGCGACCTGGGTCTGTTGCAGCATGATCTCCGAGACCCAGACCCGGTAGGGCGTCGGAGTCGCCTGCCACGGCAGGCCCTTGCGGCCATGCTGGTCGAACCATTGCAGCAATCGATCGGCAAAGCTCGGCTGCGATGGCGTGCTCATGGTGGTCCGCGGCCGGAAGATCGGGGGGCGCCGATCATAGCGCAAGTCTCGCATCGCGCCTCGGGGAGCGCCCTAAGCGAGCGGACTTGCCGCAAGCTCTGCGCAGCCGGCGGCGAGGGCCTGCGGCGATCATGACGGAAATCACAGACGGCCGGCGGGCCGCTCAGCACACTCGCGCCATGAGCTTATCCGTGCGACGTTCGCCGCTCGATGTCTCGCGCACCGGCCCCTTCTGAGGACATCCCATGGCTTCGACCATCCCCGCCCGCAGTGCCAACCGTTTGCTGATCGCCGACACCGATCCGGAAACGTTGTGGTTCGCCTCGCGCACCGCGGAGAAACTCGGCTTCGCGGTCGCCTGCGCATCGAATGAAGCGCAGCTGCGCGAGGAGGTCGCCCGGTTCGCGCCCACCGTGATCCTGATCGATCCGGTCGCCTTCAGCACCCAGGAGGTCGATGCGTTGCGCTGGCTCGGCGAGCGCCGACAGCACGCGGCGCTGATCGTCAGCGGCTCGGCCGAAACGGGCCTGCTGTCACCGCCCGAGATCTCGATGGCCTATGGGCTCGAGGTCTCCGCCTCGCTCAATAAGCCCCTCGGCACCTCGGCGCTCGAGGCGGCGCTCGGCCCGCGCCTGATCCGCACGCGCCGGGTGACCGAGATCGAGCTGCGCCGGGCGATCGACCGCGGACAGCTCTGCACCCATTACCAGCCCAAGGTGCAACTCGACCGCGACGGCTGGCGCGTCTGCGCCATCGAGGCGCTGCTGCGCTGGGACCATCCCGAGTACGGGCTGATCTATCCGGATGAATTCATCGAGCTCGCCGAGGAACACGGCCTCATCGCCGCCCTGACCGATTATGTGTTGCAGTCGGGCATCGAGCAGATCGGCGACTGGAACCGCCTCGGCTGGAAACTCGGCCTCAGCGTGAACCTGAGCGCCAAGCTCTTCACCGACGTCGACTTCGCCGACCGCATGAGCGATTTCCTGTTCAGTCACGGCGTCGCGCCCGAACAGCTCACCCTCGAGATCACCGAGTCGGCGGCCCTGGTCGATCCGAGCGGAACGCTCGAGATCCTCGCCCGGCTGCGTTCACGCGGGATCGGGCTCGCGCTCGATGATTTCGGGATCGGCTATTCCTCGCTGACCCAGCTCTACAAGCTGCCGTTCAGCGAGGTGAAGATCGACAAGACCATCGGCATGGAGATCCCGCAGACCCCGGCGGCGCGGATGATCGTACGTGCGATCGTCGACCTCGGACACCACCTCGGCCTGACGGTCTGCTGCGAAGGCGTCGAGAACCGGGTCGCGCTCGAAGTCCTGCAGCAGTGCGGCTGCGATCATGCCCAAGGCTACCTGATCGCCCGGCCGATGGCGGCCGAAGACCTCGCCCACTGGATCCGCGCACGCGCGAACTCGCACCGCGTACCGGCCCTGGCCGCCTCCTGACGGGGCCGACGGCCCGAGACTCCTTCAGCCGCGGCCGATATCGCTCGCGTCGCCGCCGTAATTGCCCTCGCCGGCACGGCTGCTGAACCAGTTGACCGCGTACTGCACCAGCTGCGTGCCGGTGGTCAGGTTCAGCTTGCGCTTGATGCGCTGACGGTGGGACTCGACGGTCTTCACGCTCAGATTGAGCGACTGCGCGGTCTCGCGCGTGCTCATGCCCTTGCCGATCATGTGCAGGATCTGCAGCTCGCGGTTGCTCAACCGGTCGATCGGGTTCGCGGAGACGTGAGTGCCCCCCGCCGCGAACTTCTGGATCATGTTGTTGCCGACGGCCTCGGAGACGTAGATGCCGCCGTCGAGCACGCGGCGCAGGGCGATCAGGAACTGATCGCTCGCCGCCTGTTTCATGATGTAGCCGTTCGCGCCCGCGGCCAGCATCCGCTCGGCATAGATCGTCTCGTCGTGCATCGAGAGCACCAGGATCGGCAGCTGCGGATAATGCGCACGCACGTCCCGTACCAGCTCGATGCCATCGCCCTGTTTGAGGCTGATGTCGGCGATCATGACGTCCGGGGAGAGATCCTTGATGGCCGTACGCGCATCGCGCACCGTCTCCGCCTCGCCGCAGACCGTGAGGTCCTCCTCGTTGTCCATCACTCGACGCAGGCCCTGACGCACGATCGGATGATCGTCGACGATCAGGACCCGTCGGGGCCGACGCTTGCCATTCGAGGGCGCGCCGGCGGAACTCGGCGGGCGTGTCCAGTTGTTGGGGGTGGACATAGGCGTTTCTCGCGAATCGGATGTCGGGGAGATCATACTCCAGAGCGTAGGGGCATCTGTGCACCGGTCACACGAATCAGCGTACCGCTGGGCGGATTGCGTGCAATGGTCAATTTCGCGCCGAGTAGCGCTGCGCGGTGCGCCATGATCTTGAGGCCCATGCCGGACGAGGCCACGCGCGCACGCGGCAGGCCAACCCCGTCATCGGCGATTTTCAGGCAGTAACGGCGCCGATTGACGTGCAGGCTGAGCCGCACGCGGGTCGCGTGGGCGTGACGAGCCACGTTCGTGAGCGCCTCTTGTGCTATGCGATACAGTTCGCTGGCCTCCGTCTCGCTCAACTGGAGCTCCGGCCAGATTTCCGCGCGGCACCGCACCTCGAGCCCGTAGATCTCGCTGGTCCGGTTGGCGAGCGCCCGCAGCGCGCCCACCAGGCCGCCACGCTCACGGCTGACCGGCAGCAGACCATGGGCGAGCGAACGGGCGCTCTCGAGCGTGTGGTTCACGAGACGGACCAGCTCGCCCGCCGACTGCGCTGCGGCCGGACACTCTCGCTCGAGACGCGTCGCCAGCGCCCGCATCATCAGGGCCACGCCGGTCAGGTCCTGACCCAGTCCGTCGTGCAGGTCGCGGCCGATCCGCTGTCGCTCGAGCGCCGAGGCCTCCATCAGTTCGCGCTCGAGCCGGCGCAGTTCCGTCATGTCGCGGATCGACACGCACACGCCCATGCCGACGCCGACGTCGTGAACCGGAGCCGCGCGGAGCTCGTGATAGCGAGCCTGGCCCGCCGCGTCGATCCAATCGAATGGGTGTGCGAGCGACCCACCCACCACCAGCAGGCGCTGCAGCCGCGCGAGCAGACTCGCCGCGGTACTCAAAGGGAGGAGTTCGGCGATCGAGCGCCCCAGAATCTTCTCCGGCGAGCGCCCTTCGTGCGGCTTGTTGATGAAGCGCACCGTCAGCGAGGTGTCGAGGAACAGGAGGGTATCGTCCGTGTTGGCCATCGTGGCCCGCAGTAGATCCTCCGAACGGCGCATACGCGCCGGCAGCGCCGGCGGCGCCGCGCTCAGGCCACCCGCCATGGCGGCCACCCCTTTCGGCAGCACTTCAGCGGGGCGTATCGCGCTCACCGTTCGGGGCCGGACGGATGATGGGCCCGAAGCCGGCCGCGGCACGAGGTCCCTGGCCAGGGGAGCCGCGGCGAAGGTCAAGGTGACGAGCGCTTGACCCGGATCCCAGTCCAGCAGCCGAAACCGCGTCGGCACCGCGAGGTCCCCCCAGATGAAGGGCCAGGCGAGCGTGCGGCGCGCGGACGGGCGAAGCTTCGAGAGCCCCCCTAAGGCCTCGGTCACGAGCCGATGCTCCGTCGCCGGCAGCCAATCGAGGAGCGGCGCGCCGATCAGGGAGGCCGCGCTGGAGACCGCCGGGGTCAGCACCCGGCGCGCCGTCGCGTTCGCCAGCACCAGGCAGGGGTTCGCGTGGCGGGCATCGACAATCAAGACCGCCGACTGGTCCGGCTCGCGGTCGGTCGCTGCGATTCCCTCGCCGGAGACAGCCTCAACCGACCAAACGTCCGGAGATGAAGCCATTCACTGCCTTCCCGGTAATTCGTTGATTATGGAGGGCATTCCTTCGCCGCAC
>JAGWPY010000101.1 GCA_028870275.1 Gammaproteobacteria bacterium
CGGTGACGATCGCGAGCGGAGCGAGCTCGCATGTCACCATGGCCTATCCGCCGCGCACGGACGAGCTCACCGCCGGCGCATGGAACAAGGCGGCCGCCGCCAACAATCGGGTCGAGTTCTCGCTGGAGCCTTCGCCCTCTCCGTGAGGCCGCCCGAGCGCGGCGCTTTCAGAACGCCAGCCGCACCAGGAGCTGGGGCCCCTTGGAATCGAAGTCGAAGCGGCCGCTGTTGGCACGCTGGCGCGACACCAGCATGGCGTGCACCGCCTGAACCCCCAGCGCCACCGAGAGATTCGGCCGGAAGCGGTAGAGCGCGTTGAACTCGTATTCGCCGAGCGATGCCGTCATGTGATCGACGGCGAGTTTCAGGTACTGGGCGCGTCCCTCGAAATAGAAACGCCGGCTCGCCACCCAGGTCGCGTCCAGTCCGAGCGTCGGGAAGGGCCCGGCCTGATCCTCGCGCTGATCGACGTGCCGGGTCGCCGTCTGTACGCGCTCTCTCGCCGAGATGTCGATCTCATGCACCGCGAAGGTCGCCGCGATCTCCAGCCGCCGGCTGCGCCAGAACGAATAGCCGTAGCCGACGCCGAACGCGCGAATGTCGAGATCGGTCTGCACCGGGTCGCCGTTCAGGAGCTGTACGTCGCGAAACACGATCGGAGTCTGCGCCGAGGACAGGTTCAGGGTCGTGGTGCGGTTGCGCACCAGGCTGAAGTAATCGAACCGGATGCGGTGCCGCTCACCGGCGCGCACCAGCAGCTCGAACCGCGGCTCGAAGGAATGCGGCGCGAGTCCGAGGTCCTTCTCGGCGTTCAGATAGGTGCCGGTGGCGCCTGAGCTGCTGTCGACGCGCACGGCCGTGCTGGTCGAATAGTAGGCGGCGCCGAGCGACAGGCGGATCCGGTCGTCGATCGGATTGGGATAGGCGGAATCCGCGTGCGCGGCGCCCGCCGCGGTCACGAACACGAATGCGGCCAACGCCGCGGCGGTCCTCGTCATGCGTCTCACTCTGGGAACGGTCGTTCTCGGCGCCCTCGGGCGCCCGCTATGTCCATAGGATGAGGCAAGGGGCCGCGGCGTTCAAAACGCGGCACCCCTGTCGCCAATACCAAACACCGCGGCGCTGGTCCCGCGGCGCTGGTCGCAGGCCGCGGCATCAGTCGAAGCGCCGCTCCTCGAAGCGCACCAGCTGACCGCCGGAGGTGACCTCGATGTCTCCCTCGATCACCGCGCCGTTCGCGATCGCGATCGTGCGTGCGCTCACCGAACCGCTGATCCTCGCGGTGCGCAGGATCTCCAGCTTTTCCTGGACGCGCAGGCTGCCGTCGACCGTGCCCGCCACGCGCGCCTCGCGCGCGTGGACCTCGCCGTGCCAGGTGCCGCCATCGAGCAGTTGGAGATGACCGTCGAGATGACCGTCGCCGCGCACCTCGCCGGCGATCAGGAAGGTGCCGCTGCCGCGGAGATTGCCGAGGATCTGCGTGCCGGCGCCGACCACGGTGGCCGGAGCGGGAGTGCGATCCAGGAACCGGCGTCGGCGCAGACCGGGCTTCGAGTCGGCGGATTCGTCGTTCATGGCATGCGCTCCCTGGCTCTTCGACCGGCCGAGAATCGACGTACAATGCGCCATCCTACGCCAACGCGAGTCGACCGATGCACGCGAAAACCTGGACCGCCGTCGCAATTTGCGTGATCGCCGCCAGCCTCTCGGGCTGCAACCGCGAGCAGAGCGCCTGGGAGAAGGCGCGCAGCGCGAACGATACCCAGGCCTATCAACAGTTCCTGAAGCAATATCCGAACGGCACCTACACCCAGCAGGCCGAGGCAAGACTGCAGGATCTCAACGAGGAGCAGGACTGGCAAAAGGCGCGCGATACCGACACCGCTGAGGCCTATCAGTCGTTTCTCAAAGTGCACCCCGAAGGCAAGTGGTCGGAAGAGGCGCGCATCCGCATCGAGAACTTCGCGCTCGGCCAGCCGGCCGGGGTGCCGCCCGGCAATCCGGCGAGCGCGGCCTCCGTGCCCGCCGGCGCGTCCACGGAGGTTGCGCCGGGACCTTCGCGTCCTTCGGCCGCACCGACCGGCGCGGCATCGCCCGGGACCAAAGCCCCGGCCGTCGGTGCAGCGGCGAGCGCGCCCCGGCCTGCGAGGCCGCGTGCGGCGCCGGCCGAGCGGGCAGGCCGCCCGGGCGCCCCGCACCCACCACCGGCGAGCCGGGGCGGCTATGGCGTGCAACTCGGCGCGTTCAAATCCGGCGCGGCCGTCGCAATGAAGCACTGGCACGGGCTCCTGCGCCGGGAGCCCGCGGCTCTGCGCGGTCTACGACCGCAGGTGCATGCGGTGCGCACCCGCTCGGGCCAGAGGCTCTACCGCCTGCAGGCCTATGGACTTTCGGCCACGCGGGCGCGCGCACTGTGCCGCAAGCTGCGCGCCCGGCGTGAGTCGTGCATCGTGTTGCGTCCGGCCGCGACCTGATCGGGTCCGCGATTGACAAATTTTGTCAGCGCCGCGCTGCGGCTGTTCTCGACAAGTACCGGATTAATATGGATTTTCTTTCCTGGCACGGCAATTGCTTTGGATTGATTCGTCGAGCTCTCGAGCGCAGGCACCGCCCAGAAACGGCAGGCCGGTTCGATCTCACGGTGTCCTAAAGCGTGCAGAGGTTCAGCGAGGAGGTTCGCGCAGGAAATTCCAACGACTACGTTTGGGAGTTTGACGACGGCGCCGCGATCGCGCTTCCCCCCCTTCCCCCCCAACGATCGCGGCGCCTCTTCCTCACCCGCTCGGGTGAGAACCGGCGCCTCGCGCTTCAGGCGATGCGAGCGAGTCGGCCGAGCAGGAACGCAAACTCCATCGCGACTTCCCCGTAGCGCTCGAATCGGCCCGCCTTGCCGCCGTGCCCGGCCTCCATCTCGACGTGCAACAGGATCGGTTCCCCGCCGGTCGTATGCTCGCGCAGCTTCGCGACCCATTTGACCGGTTCGTAGTACTGCACCTGGCTGTCCCAGAGTCCGGTCGTCACCAGCATCGCCGGATAGGCCTGCCTCGTGACGTTGTCGTAGGGCGAGTAGGAGAGCATGTACGCGTAGGCCTCGGCTCGCGAGGGGTCGCCCCATTCGTCGTATTCGTTCGTCGTGAGCGGGATGCTCTGATCGAGCATGGTCGTCACCACGTCGACGAAGGGCACCTGCGCGACGATGCCGCGGTAGAGCTCGGGCGCGAGGTTCGCCACCGCCGCGACCAGCAGACCGCCGGCGCTGCCGCCCATCGCGAACACGCGGTCCGCGCCGCCATATCCGCCGGCGACCAGCGCGCGGGTCGCGTCGATGAAATCGCTGAACGAATTGGCCTTGTGGCGCAAACGGCCGGCGTCGTACCAGGCCCGGCCGAGTTCCTGGCCACCGCGTACATGCGCGGTCGCATGCACGAAGCCGCGGTCCAGCAGGCTCAGGCGTGAGACCGAGAACGCCGGATCGACGCACAGGCCATAGGCGCCATAGGCGTACACGAGGAGCGGGGCCGTCCCGTCGCGCGGCGTGTCCCGGTGATAGACGATCGACACCGGTACGGAGGCGCCGTCGGCGGCCTGAACGTGGATGAACTCGCAGCGGTAGCGGGAGGGCTCGAAATCGCCGATCACCGCTTCGCGCTTGCGCTCCTCGCGGGTGCCGGTCCGCAGGTCGTAGTCGTAGGTGACGGTCGGCGTCGTCGGCGAGGAATAGGTGTAGCGCAGCACCTTCGCATCCATCTGCGCGTTGTCGCCGAGATCGAGCGTGAACGCGGGTTCATCGCCGTCGATCCACAACTGTGCGGCGGATTGCGGCCAGGGCGCGGGCCCGGCCCCCTCGGGCAGGGGCTGCAGCAGGATCCGGCGCAATCCGCCGGAGCGCAGGGAAACCGCGACGAAGCCGTTGAACACGTCGAAGTCGTGGATGAACCCGTCGTCGCGGTGAGAGAGCAGCTCGCGCCATCGGGCACGGTCGCCGAGCGCGTCGATGGGCGCGTACATCAGCCGGAAGTTCGGCGCACTCCAATTGGTGCGGATTACGAACCAGGGGCCAACATGCTCGATCTGGTATTCGTGATCCGGCTCGTGCGCGAGGAAGGTGCGGAATTCGAGCGACGGATCGTCGGCGTCGGCGAAACGCCACTCCGAGGCCACCGTGCTCTCCATGTAGATGAAGATGAAGCGTTCGGACTTGGACTTGGTGACGCCGGTGTAGAAGCTGCGGTCCGTCTGTTCGAACACCAGCGCGTCCTCGCGCGGATCGGTGCCGATCCGGTGCCGCCGGACATAGACCCCGAGCAGCGTTTCCGGGTCCTTGGCGACGTAGAGTACGGTGCGCCCGTCGTTCGCCCAGGCGATATCGGGCTCGACATCCTCGATGATCTCGGGCTCGAGTCTTCCGGCGTCCAGGTCCTTGAAGCGCAGGCGATATTCCCGCCGGCCGACCACGTCCTCGCAGTAGGCGAGCCGGCGCGAGTCCGGCGAGACCTCCAGCGACCCGATCCGGTAATACTCGTGCTCGCGGGCGAGCTGGTTCGCATCCAGCAGGACTTCCTCGGGCGCTAAGGCGTGGTCGGCGCGCCGCGCGAACACCGGGTGCTCGAGGCCGGCGAGGTAGCGCGCGTAATACCAATAGCCGTTCTTGAGGTAGGGAACGCTGCGGTCGTCCTGCGGCAGGCGTGCGACGATTTCCTCGTAGAGTCGTCGCTCGAGCGCGGCGGTGCCGGCCATCGCCGCTTCCCGGTAGGCGTTCTCGGCGCGCAGATGCTGAAGGACCCGCGGGTCCTCGCGCCGATCGTCCCGCAGCCAGTAGTACGGGTCGATCCGCTCGCCGAACGGCGATTGCAGCACCCGCGGGTGGGCTTGCGCACGCGGCGGCTGCGGCTCGTTTCCGGTTCCAGACGGCGCCGGCCGATCGAGGCCGGTGGACGGTTCGCTCATGATGTCTCCCGCATGCGGTTCCGGAGTATAGTCAGATCCGCCGGGCGCGCAGACGCTCGCCGCGATCGAGACGGTTCGGATGCGTCGGGGAGGACACCATGCAGAACGTCGGTCAGTTGCTCGCCACCAAGGGAAGGGAACTCCACAGCGTCGGGCCCCAGGATTCGGTCCTGCGGGCGATCGAGATCATGGCGACGCAGCATGTCGGCGCGCTCCTCGTGATGGATCGCGGCGCGCTGCTCGGCGTGATCTCCGAGCGTGATTACGCCCGCAAGGTGATCCTGAAGAATCGCTCCTCGCACGACACGCCGGTGGCGGCGATCATGAGTTCGCCGGTGATCACGGTCTCGCTCACCGACTCGGTCAAGCACTGCATGGAGCTCTGTACGCGGGAGCGGATCCGCCATCTGCCGGTCGTCGAAGGTGGCAAGGTGGTCGGTGTGCTGTCCATCGGCGACCTCGTCAAGGCGATCCTGCAGGAACAGAGCGAACAGATCGAACAGCTCGAGCGCTACATCGCCGGCTGAGGACCGTCGCCCCGGCCTGCCCGGTTCGCCTGCCGGACGCTTGAATCGGGCGTTGACCGCGTGCGTCACGCTAGTATCATGAACCGCATACTCAGGCATGCGTGACGGCGTTCGCCCCCCTCGGCGCGACCGTAGAGAGCGCCTAGAACCGGATAACGGATTGTTTTGACAGGCTTTGCGGCTCAGTCTCCGCAAGGCACGGGACCGTATGGGCAGCTTCAACGCCGATAAATTCGCTTCCTCCCGGGTCGATGGAGCGATGGAGGCCGATCCGCGCACGCGCGATTTCGGGCTCTACCGCCGTGCCTACGAGAAGGACTCCTGCGGCTTCGGCCTGATCGCGAGTCTCGACGATCGACCGAGCCACTGGATCGTCGCGAACGCGATCAGTTCGCTGAACCGTTTGACGCACCGCGGCGCCGTGGCGGCCGACGGCAAGACCGGCGACGGCTGCGGCCTGCTGCTGAAAATGCCCGGCGCCTTCCTGCGTGCGGTCGCCGCCGAGCAGGGGTTCACCCTGACCACGCCGTTCGCGGCCGGACTGGTCTTCCTCAGTCCCGACCCGGCGGCCGCGGCCCACGCCCGCGCCGTGCTCACCGAGACTCTGGTCGCGGAGAAGTGCGAGGTCGCGGGCTTTCGCGAGGTGCCGACCGATCCGAACGCCTGCGGACAGCAGGCCCTGAAGACCCTGCCGCGCATCGAGCAGGTGTTCGTGAATTTCCACGGCGACATCGACGAGGCGACCTTCAACCGCCGCTTGTTCCTCGCGCGCCGCCGCGCCGAGAAGCGGCTGGAACCGGTCGACCCGGTGTTCTACCTGCCATCGCTGTCGGCGAGCACGATCGTCTACAAGGGCATGGTCATGCCGCAACACCTGGCCGAGTTCTACCCGGATCTTCAGGATCCGCGGATGGAGTCCTCGGTGGCGGTGTTCCATCAGCGTTTCTCGACCAACACCCTGCCACAGTGGCGCCTCGCCCATCCGTACCGCTATCTCGCCCACAACGGCGAGATCAACACGGTGCAGGGCAATCGCAGCTGGGCGGTCGCCCGCGGTCCCCTGTTCCGTTCGCCGCTGTTGCCGGACCTCGCCGACATCCTGCCGGTCGTCTCGCTCTCGGGGTCGGACTCGCAGTCCCTCGACAACATGCTCGAGCTCCTGCTCGTCGGCGGCCTCGATCCGATGCATGCGATGCGCATGCTGATCCCGCCCGCATGGCAGTCGGTCGACATGATCGACCCGGATCTGAAGGCGTTCTACGAGTACTACGCGACCCACATGGAGCCCTGGGACGGGCCCGCGGGAATCGTGCTCACGGACGGGCGCTACGCCTGTTGCACGCTCGATCGCAACGGCCTGCGACCTGCGCGCTGGGTGATCACGCGCAACCGCCACATCACGATCGCCTCGGAAGCGGGCGTCTGGGACTACGATCCGGCCGACGTCGTGCGCAAGGGCAAGCTGGGCCCCGGCGAGATGATCTCGCTCGACCTGCAGACGGGCGAGCTCATGGATACCCGGCGGATCGACGAACTGCTGAAGAGCCGTCATCCCTACAAGACCTGGCTCAAGAAGGGCGTGCGCTACCTGCAGACCGATCTGATCGATCCGCGGCTCGCCGCCGAGCCGTTCGACCGCGACACGCTGGCCACCTTCCAGAAGATGTTCAACGTCTCGGCCGAGGAGCGTGACGAGATCGTCCGGGTGCTCGCCGAGGACGAGAGCGAGGCGGTCGGTTCGATGGGCGACGACACGCCGATGCCGGTGCTGTCGAAGAAGATCCGCTCGCTGTACGACTACTTCCGCCAGGCGTTCGCGCAGGTCACGAATCCGCCGATCGACAGCCTGCGCGAGAGCGTGGTGATGTCGTTGCAGACGCAGATCGGACCGGAGTGCAACATCTTCGTGCCGCTGCCGCAGCATGCCGAGCAGATCGTGCTCAGCTCGCCGATCCTCTCCCAGCAGAAGCTGCGCCAGATCGTCGCGCTCGCCGGCAGCGGCGTGCCGCACGAGTTCATCGATCTGCAGTTCGACGAGGCGCGGGACCTCGAGAGCGCTCTGCGCGCGGTCTGCGACCAGGCCGAACGCGCCGTGCGCAACGGCAAGCTGGTGCTGCTGCTCTCGGATCGCTACCTGGTCCCCGGCAAGCTGCCGATGCACGCCCTGCTCGCCACCGGCGCCGTGCACCACCGGCTGGTGGAGACCGGACTGCGCTGCAAGTGCAACATCCTGGTCGAGACCGGAACCGCGCGCGATCCGCATCATTTCGCCTGTCTGATCGGCTACGGCGCGACGGCGGTCTACCCCTACCTCGCCTACCAGACGCTGTTCGACCTGATGCGCAAGGGTGCGCTGAAGATGGACGAGCAGGAACGCCAGGAGATCGGCCGCAGCTATCGGCGCGGGATCCGCAAGGGTCTCTACAAGATCATGTCCAAGATGGGCATCTCGACCATTGCGAGCTACCGCAGCGCTCAGCTCTTCGAGATCGTCGGCCTGTCCGACGAGGTCGTGGACCTGTGCTTCAAGGGATCCGAGAGCCGCATCCAGGGCGCCGGATTCCCGGATCTGGATCGCGAGTTGCGTGCGCTCGCCAAGGCCGCCTGGGATCCGAGCCGGCCCATCGCCCAGGGTGGTCTGCTGAAGTACATGCATGAAGGCGAGTACCACATGTACAACCCGGACGTGATCGCCACGCTCCAGGCGGCGGTCACCACCGGCGACTACGCCCGCTATCGGCAGTTCGCCGCGCTGGTGAACGAGCGTCCGGTCGCCGCGATCCGCGACCTGCTGAAGCTCGCATCGCCCCTGCCGCCGGTGCCGCTCGCCGAAGTCGAGCCGATCTCGGCGATC
>JAGWPY010000102.1 GCA_028870275.1 Gammaproteobacteria bacterium
ATCGAGTCCGCCCAATGGGCGCCGGCACTCAGGGCCAGTTCGGCGGCACTGCGATCCAAGTCATGGACCGTGACGTCGAACCCGCCCCGGGCGAGATTGGCGGCGAGATGCTTGCCGAGGTTACCGAGACCGATGAATCCGTAGCGCACGCAAAAGTCCTCTCAATGGATGTTCGACAGGTTCAACCGAGCGGCCGGTCGGCCATTTCCAGATGCAGCTTACCGCTCGCCTCGTACGGATGGGCGAGCGCGACCGCCTCGTCCAGCTCGACCCCGAGGCCGGGCTCGGTCGGCGGAATCACGTAACCGTCCTCCCAGCGGATCGGCTTCTTGAGGAGCTTCGCCTGGAATCCGTCCCAACGCTGGATACTCTCCAGGATCAGGAAGTTCGGGGAACAGGCCGCGATCTGGATGTTGGCGGCTCCGACCACGGGCCCGCAGTACAGGTGGGGCGCGATCTGCGCGTAGTGCACCTCGGCCAGGGAGGCGATTTTCTTCGCCTCGAGCAGCCCACCGACGCGGCCTAAATCCATCTGCAGGATGTTGGCTGCGCCGCAGGCGAGGACACGCGCGAACTCGTACTTGGTGGCCAGCCGCTCGCCGGTCGCGATCGGAATGCGGGTCGAGCGGGCAACGATCGCCATCTGTTCCGGCATGTCGGGCGGCACCGGCTCCTCGAACCAGAGCGGATCGTAGGGTTCGAGCTGGCGCGCGAGCCGGGTCGCGCCGGAGGCGCTGAACTGCCCATGGGTCCCGAGCAGCAGGTCGGCCTTGTAGCCGACCGCTTCGCGCACCTTGCCCACCAGCCGCACCGTGCGTTCGAGCGCTTCCTGGGTCGGCTGACGCGGATCGTAGGCCGAGTAGCCGCCGACGGGGTCGAACTTGAGGCCCGTGAAACCCTGCTTCACATATTCGGCCGCGCGTTGCGCCGAACGGTCCGCGTCATGGTAGAAATCGTCGCCTTCGCCAGGCGCGGGATAGAGATAGGTGTAGCTGCGCAGGCGCTCGTGGACCCGCCCCCCGAGCAGGTTGTAGACCGGTTGACCGACGGCCTTGCCGACGATGTCCCAGCAGGCCATTTCCAGCCCGCTCATCACGCCGACCAGGGAGATGTCGGGACGCAGCGAGAACCCGGAACCGTAGGATTCCCGCCAGAGCGATTCGATCTGGAACGGGTCGCGCCCGGCGAAGCGCCGCTCGAACAGGTCCTCGATCATCTTCGCGATCACATGCGGTCCGAAGGTCGCCGCATAGACTTCGCCGACTCCCTCGATCCCGCAGGCGGTCCTGAGCTTCAGGAACACGAAGTAGCGCCCCCCGAAACCGGGCGGCGGATTGCCGACCACGAATACCTTGACGCTCTGCAGCTTCATGTCCATCCCTCGATTGGCGCTTCGAGCGCCGATTAACGTTGCGAATCGTCCAGGATCAGGTCCGCGGCCTTGGCCGCGAGCATCAGTGTCGGCGCATTGGTGTTGGCCGAGGTGACGGTCGGGAACACCGACGCATCGACGACCCTCAGGCCGCCGATCCCGTGCACCCGCAGGCGCGCGTCGACCACCGAATCCTCGGCATTCGGTCCCATGCGGCAGGTGCTGACCGGGTGGTAGACGGTCGCCGCGCGGGCGCGAAAATCCGCGACCAGTCCGGCGTCGTCGAGCACGCGCAGGTCGGGCGCAAGCGCCTCGGCGGTCAATCCGCGGAACGCGCGGGTCGCGGCGATCCGCTGGATCAGGCGTCCGCCGAACACCACGTCGCGAACGTCCTTCTCGGTCGCCAGATAATTCGGCGCGATGGTCGGGGGTTCGCGGAAATCCGCCGAGGCGAGATCGATGCGGCCGCGGCTGGTGGGTCTCGTCGGCTGAAAACAGAGAATGTAGCCCGGGAACGGATCGACCTCGATGCGCTTGCGGTTCGAATCGCCCGCCCCGTAGGTGATCGGATTGAAGTAGAGCTGCACGTCCGGCCGCGCGCCCTGCGGATCGGCGCGCAGGAAGCCGCCGAACTGGTTGACGCTGAGCGCGAGCGGGCCACGACGCAGGAACAGGTAGCGCAGCCCCGCGGCGAGCTGGGCGAGAGGCGTGCGCAGCTGCTCGTTCAGCGTCGCCTCGGTCGCCTTGAATGAATAGCTGACCGCGAGATGATCCTGGAGGTGACCGCCGACCGAGGGGTTGTCGAGCACGACCGGCAGACCGAAGCGCTGCAGGAGTTCGCCCGGACCGATTCCGGAGAGCTGCAGCAGCTGCGGAGAATTCACCGCGCCGCCGCAGACGATGACTTCGCGCGCGGCACGCGCGGTCACGAAGGCCCCGTCCCTGTGGTATTCGACACCGACCGCGCGCCGGCCCTCGAACACGATCCGGCGCGCCCAGGCACCGGTCTCGAGGCGCAGGTTCGGCCGGCCGAGCGCCGGACGCAGGAAGGCGTCCGCGGCCGACCAGCGCCGCCCATGACGGATCGTGACCTGGTAGCAACCCACTCCTTCGGGCCGCGGTCCATTGAAGTCCTCGCTGACCGGCAGGCCGAGTTCCTCGGCGGCCGCGAACCAGTGACGGCTCACCGCGTGCAGGAACGGGCGCACGTCCTTGACGTCCAGAGGTCCCTCGCCGCGCACCGAGCCGTCGGGAGCGACCCGGCGCTCGATGCGTTCGAAGACCGGGCGCACGTCCTCCCAGCCCCAGCCCGGGTTGCCGAGCGCCCGCCAGTCCTCGAAGTCCCCAGGCATCCCGCGGCAGTAGACCAGCGCGTTGATCGAACTCGAGCCGCCGACGACGCGGCCTCGCGGCCAGTACATCGTCCGGCCGTCGAGGCCAGGACTGGCCGCCGCCTGGTACTTCCAATTGACGCGCGCGTCGGCGAACGTTCGGCCATAGCCGATCGGGGTCTTGATCCAGAATCGCGCGTCCGAGCCGCCCGCTTCGAGCAGCAACACACGCATCGAGCCCGCGGCCGAGAGACGGTTCGCGAGCACGCAGCCCGCGGAACCCGCGCCGACGATGATGTAGTCGTATTCCGTCACCTCGGGCACTTTAGCTCGACGGCGAACGCACGCCATGCCATTTCGCGATTCGCCCATGTCTTTTTTCGAAACGGGGCGCAGAACCATTGCCCGGGGAGCGCGCCCGTCGCGCGCATGACGGGAACCATGTATGGTTGCGGACATGCTCACGACCGGTCCGGCGGGGCACCTTGGGAGAGGAGGCACGATCGAGTGATCACCACGGCCGCCGACGTCACGCGCGTCGAAACCCCGTCTTACCTGGAACGCTGGTACGTCCTGATCGTGATGTGCCTGATCTACACCGTGAACATCGCCGATCGTTATGTGATGTCGACGATCCTGGAGCCGATCCGTCTGGAACTGCACCTCACCGATCAGGGCATCGGCGTGCTGACCGGCGTGTCTCTGGGGCTTTTCTACGTGACCGCCGGCATTCCGATCTCGTGGTTTGCCGATCGCGCCAACCGGCGCAACATCCTGGCCTTCTCTCTGGTGATGTGGTCGGCCATGACCACGCTCTGCGGCCTGTCGCGCACCTACTGGCAGCTGCTCACCGCACGCATCGGCGTCGGCGTCGGCGAGGCGGGCGGCACGCCGCCGTCGACCGCGATCGTCTCCGACTATTTTCCGGCGGACCGCCGGCCGATGGCACTCACCGTGCTCGCGCTCGGGGCGCCGCTCGGCGCCTACGTCGGCTACGACATGGCCGGCGCGATCGCCCACACCTACGGATGGCGGGTCGCCTTATTCGCCCTCGGCATTCCTGGAGCGATCCTCGGCGCGATCGTCTATCTGACGATCCGCGAACCGAAGCGCGGACGACTCGACGCTCTCGCCGAGGACCTGAAGCCATCGCTCGCCGACAGCCTGAAGTTTCTCTGGAAGCAGAAGGCCGCGTTCCACGTCGTGATGGGCGGGGGCGTGTGCGCTCTCTGGGGCTGGGGGCTCATCTGGTGGACGCCGGCGTTCCTCACTCGAACCTACGGTCTCGACGTCGCGCAGGCGGGCGATGCGCTCGGCTGGATCCACCTGATCGGCGGTTCGGTGGCGAGCGTGTTCACGGCCTGGCTGCTCGCCCGGCCCTCCATGACCGATCCGCGACGGGTGGTCGGCGTGCTCGGCCTCGGCGTCGGGCTGACGACCGTTCCGTCTTTCATCGCCTATTTCACCCACACGCTCTGGATCGCCAAGCTGATGTTCTGGATCTTCATCCCGGCGATCTATTTCTACATCGGACCGTGTTTCGGATTGCTGCAGAACCTCGCACCCTGCCACATGCGCTCGATGTTCATCGCGATCTCGCTTCTGGTCGCCAACATCTTCAACCTGATCGTCGCACCGCAGGCGGTCGGCATGATGAGCGACTGGTTCGCCGGCGCGCACGGCGCCGACGCGGCCTCGCTGCGTCTGGCGCTGCTCTTCCTGGCGCCGACCGGGTTCTGGGCGACTTATCATTTCTACCTCGCCTCGAAGACGATCGTGGCCGACCAGGAACGGGCGATCGGCTACACGCGCCGATGGTCGCCGTGACCCGGGACCCGATCCGACCGACCTCATGACGCAACCGAGCTTCGACCGGCGCTGGCTCCCTCTCAACGCCCTGCGGGCCTTCGAGGGCGTGGCCAAGCACAGTAGTTTCACCGCGGCTGCCAACGCGCTGCTGATCTCGCAGAGCGCACTGTCGCGGCATGTGATCGCGCTCGAGAAGCTGCTCGGCGCGCAGCTGTTCGAGCGGCGCCCGCACTCCCTGGTGCTCACCAAGGCGGGTCAGCACCTGCTGCCCGCGGTCTCGAAGTCGTTCGACCGGCTCGAATACGCGCTCGACGACATCCGCAACGAAGGTTCTCCGGTCCGCCGGACGCTGCGGGTCCAGATGCCACCGAGCTTCGCGGCGCATCTCGCGGTGCCGATCCTGCGCGATTTCCGCCGGGTCGTGGCCGAAGTCGAGATCGATCTGGTGAGCCCCTACGGGGTGGGCCCGCCGCTTGCCGAAGTGGACGTCGCGGTCGTCTATTCGAAGCCGACCGTGACCGATCTGGTGCGCGATCTCCTCTGGCCGGTCGGCTTGAGCGCCGTCTGTCATCCGAACATCGCCAAACGCTGCGAGGGCATGGGCCTGCGCGAATTCGTCGAGGCGAACGAACTGGTGCACGTGCGGCTCTCGGATCAGCCGCGCCACCACCTGTGGCAACAGTTCGTGCGCCAGGCGAACTTGGGCACCCTGAACGTCGAACGGGGACTGGTCTTCGACACCGCAATCCTCGCGGTTCAGTACGCGCTGAGCGGCGAGGGCGTCGCGCTGCTCGATACCACGCTGTTCGACGAGGAAATCCGCACCGGCCGTCTGGTGCGACCGTTCGACCTCAGCGTCGACGTCGGCTATGGCTATTACCTGATCACCCACCCGGAGGGGCTCGGCGACACGGCGATCGCGCTGTTCCGCTCCTGGCTGATCGAACGATTCGGCCGCGCCTCACCGGCCACTCCAGGCGGCACCCTGCACCTGGCGGTCTCGAATCCTTAAAGATCGCCCCCAAACCCATCGAAGGAACCCGGAGAGAACATGAAGAGCCACGCACGCGCGGTGGTGATCGGCGGCGGCGTCGTCGGCGCCAGCGTTTTGTATCATCTGACGAAGGCCGGCTGGAAGGACGTGCTGCTGATCGAGCGGGCGGAGCTCACCTCGGGCTCGACCTGGCACGCCGCCGGCGGCATGCACACCGTCAACGGCGATCCCAACGTCGCCAAACTGCAGCAATACACCATCAAGCTGTACGAGGAGATCGAGCGGATCTCCGGCCAGTCCTGCGGCGTGCACATCACCGGCGGCATCATGCTCGCCGGCACGCGCGAGCGGCTCGACTGGCTGAAGATGGCCAAGGCGCGCGGCCGCTATCTCGGCATGGACCTCGAGATCAT
>JAGWPY010000103.1 GCA_028870275.1 Gammaproteobacteria bacterium
ATCAAGCAGTGCAAGACGAACCCCTGGAAGGAGTTCGCCGAGAACTACAACCGCGGCGACAAGGTCAGCGGCCAGATCAAGTCGATCACCGACTTCGGCATCTTCATCGGCCTGGCGGGCGGGATCGACGGACTGGTCCACCTCTCCGACATCTCCTGGGACATGCCCGGTGAGGAGGCGGTGCGCAGCTACCAGAAGGGTCAACAGGTCGACGCGATGGTGCTGTCGATCGATCCGGAGCGTGAGCGCATCAGCCTGGGCGTCAAACAACTCGCCAAGGATCCGTTCTCGGGCTACATCGCCGATCATCCGAAGGGCAGCATCGTCAAGGGCGTCGTCCGCGAGGTCGATGCCAAGGGCGCGATCATCGATCTCGGCAACGGGGTCGAGGGCCAGCTGCGTGCCTCCGAGCTCTCGCGCGACCGCGTCGAGGACGCGCGCACGATGCTCAAGGTGGGCGACGAGGTCGAGGCCAAGTTCACGGGAGTGGACCGCAAGGGTCGCAGCATCGCCCTGTCGATCAAGGCCAAGGACATCCACGAGGAACAGGAAGCGATGCAGAACTATCGCACCGAAACCTCCTCTGGAACGAGCCTCGGCGACCTTCTGAAGGAACACATCTCGGGACAGGACTGAACTCGCGAGAGCCAGTGAAGCGACCCGGCGGCACCCGCCGCCGGGTCCCTCCACCGGCCACCGCAGAGGGCAGGGCCGCGGCTGGACTATGACGAAATCCGAACTGATCGAGATCATCTCCGCCAAGCAGAAACATCTGCCGGCGAAGGACGTCGAACTCGCGGTGAAGCAGCTGCTCGAGATCATGAGCGATGCGCTGGCGACCGGCGAACGCATCGAGATCCGCGGATTCGGCAGTTTCTCGCTGCATTTCCGTCCGCCCCGCCAGGGGCGCAATCCGAAGACCGGCGAAGCCGTGGCGCTTGCGGGCAAACACGTGCCGCATTTCAAGCCCGGCAAGGATCTGCGCGAGCGCGTCAACGAAGGCGCGGGTCAGCCGATCCGCGACTGAAGGTCCGCCTCGGCGGGCGTTATCGCACGAGGGAATCGACGGCGACCGCATGCCCGCGCTGCCACTGTTCGTCTGGATCCTGATCCCGCTCGCGCTCGCGATCGGCATCCTCGCTGGACACTATGGCTGGGGGCGGCGCTTCGTTCGTCGGCGGGGCCGGATGCATCCGGATTACCTCGCCGGACTCGATTTCCTGATCAACGAGCAACCCGATCGGGCGCTCGATCGCTTCCTCAAGGTCATGGATACCAGCGCCGACTCGCTGGAGACGCACTTCGCGCTGGGCAGCCTCTATCGCCGCCGCGGCGAGACCGATCGCGCGATTCGCGTGCACCGCAATCTTCTGGCGCGCGGCCTCACGACCGAGCATCGGGAGCAGGCGCTGCTCGCGCTCGCCCAGGATTATCTGCGCGCGGGCCTGCTGGATCGGGCCGAGGATCTCTTCCGGCAGGTCAGCGAGGGGAACCGCCTGCGCAGCCGCGCGCTCGAGGCCCTGCGGGCCATCTACGAGCGGCAGCGAGACTGGCCGCAGGCGCTCGAGACCTACCGGCGGCTCGAGGCGCTCGACCTTGTGCCGCCGCGCGCCGTGGCCGCGCATTATCTATGCGAAATGGCCGCCCATGCGCTGGAGCGCGGTGATCTCGACGAGTCGCGACGCCTGCTGCGCGAGGCGAGGCGGCGGGCCCCGGCGTTCCCGCGGGCGGCGCTGCTGCGGGCGCAAGTGGCCGAGCGCGAGGGCCGGGGCGCGCTCGCCCTGGGGCTGCTCGGCTGGGCGGTCGAGCGGGCGCCGCGCCTGCTGCAGGACGAACTCGCGCATCTGTTGCGGCTCGCGGGCGAGGAAGGGCGGGAGAAATTGCTCGACGACCTCGTGCTCTGGGCCGAGGCGCGCGAAGGGTCCGAGCTCAAGGGGCTGGTCTATGCGGTGCTCGCGGTTGCGCCCGACCTGGCGGGCCGTCTGCGCGACGCGGTCGAGCGGGTGGTCGCGCGCGAGCCGACGCTGCACGCGCTGCATCTGGCGGCGGCCGGCGCGCCGTTCGGCGTCTTCGCGGCTCAGGCGAGCGCGCTGCTCGCGCGGGCGGAGACGCATCGCTGCGCGGACTGCGGATTCACCGCGCGCCGTTTCTATTGGCAGTGCCCAGGCTGCCAGGCCTGGGACAGTTTTGAGAACTGCGTCATCATCAAGCTGCGTTGAGCTCTGTCTCGCCGGGGAGAATTCGTTATGATTCATCGCATCATTCGCTGGAACCGACCGAGCCCATGAGCCAGAACCAGGTCAAGACCGTCGTATTCCCGGTCGCCGGACGCGGCACGCGCTTTCTGCCCGCGACCAAGGCGAGCCCCAAGGAGATGCTGCCGATCGTCGACAAGCCGCTGATCCAGTATGCGGTCGACGAGGCTCTGTCAGCGGGCGCCGACACGCTCGTGTTCATCACCGGCAGTTCGAAGCGCGCGATCGAGGATCACTTCGACACCAACACCGAGCTGGAGTCCGTGCTCCAGGCGCAGGGCAAGCAGGAACTGCTCGATACCCTGCGCGGCATCCTGCCCTCATGGGCGACCTGCGTGTACATTCGCCAGCCCGCGCCGCTCGGCCTCGGCCACGCCGTGCTGTGCGCGCGCCCCGTGGTCGGCGAGGCCCCGTTCATGGTGCACCTCGCCGACGACCTGATCGATGCCGAGGTGCCCTGTCTCAAGCAGATGGTCGAAGTGCACCGCGCCCACGGCGGCAGCGTGCTCGGGGTGCAGAATGTGCCGCCCCAGGACACCGACAAGTACGGCATCGTCTCGCTCGCACAGGGCGCGTCGGGTCGGGTCGGGAGGATGTCCCACATCGTCGAGAAGCCGAAGCCGCGCGAGGCCCCTTCGAATCTCGCGGTGGTCGGTCGCTATCTGCTCTCCGGCTCGATCTTCGCGGATCTCGCCCAGATCGGCACGGGCGCCGGCGGCGAGATCCAGCTCACCGACGGCATCGCTCGGCTGATGCGGCGCGAAGCCGTGTACGCGTTCGAATTCGAGGGCAAGCGCTACGACTGCGGCAGCAAGCTCGGCTACCTCCAGGCGACCGTCGAGTACGGTCTACGGCACTCGAGCCTCGGTGCCGATTTCGCCGCCTACCTGAAGGAGTTCGTCGCCACGCTGTAGCGAGGCCCCAAGGCGCGCCGATCACAATGCGCGGGCGCGCGCCTCCGGCCCTGCGCTCGCGAGCACGATCAGCGCCACCGCGACGAGCCCGACGGTCCATGCCAGCACCCGGGCATAGTCGCCGTGATGGGTTTCCGCGATGCCGGCCTGCCAGGGCCCCATCTTGGCCATCGCGAGATTGCCCAGCTGGTAGGCGAAACCCGGCAGGATCGCGCGGACCGCCGATGGCGAGAGCTCGTTGAGGTGCGCGGGCACCACGCCCCAGGCACCCTGGACCATGAACTGCATGAGAAATCCCCCGGCCGCGAGTGCGACCGCCGTCTGGGCGTAGGCCCACAGCGGGATCAGGGGTATCGACAGCAGCGCCGCGAGCGCGATGGCGCGCTTGCGGCCGATACGCTCCGACAGAGCGCCAAAGCCGATGCCGCCCAGCAGGGCCCCGCAGTTCATCACGATCGCAATCACGCCGGTCGTGGCCGGTGAATAGCCGTGCTGCACCTGCAGGAAGGTCGGGTACAGGTCCTGCGAACCGTGCGAAAACGCGTTGAACGCCGCCATCAGGATCACGAGATAGAGGAGAAGCGGGAGGTGTTCGCGCGCCGCCGCGACTGACGCCCGCAGCGTCGCCGGCGCGCGCGCCGCTCCGGCCCGCCAGCTCGGCGATTCCTCGACGCCGGTGGCGATGAACAGCGCGAGCAGGGCTGGAGCGCCGCCGAGCACGAACATGCCCCGCCAGCCGATATGGGTGAAGAGCACCGCGAAGGCGATGGAAGCGAGCAGGTAGCCGATCGCATAGCCTTCCTGCAGCAATCCCGAGTACAGGCCCCGGCGCCCCGCGGGCAGGGACTCGAGCGCGAGGGCGGCTCCCACGCCCCATTCCCCGCCCATCGCGAAGCCGAACAGCGCCCGCAGAACGAGCAAGACGCCGAGATTCGGCGCGAAGGCGCTCGCGACCTCGATCGCCGAGAAACTCAGCACGTTGAAGATCAGGATCGGCCGCCGCCCGTGGCGTTCGGCGAGCCAGCCGAACGCGAGCGCGCCCAGGGGTCGGAAGGCGAGCGTGAGGAAGATCCCTTCGGCCACCGACTTCACGTCGACCCCGAAGTCCGCGCCGATCGCTTTCAGTGAAAAGATGAAGATGAAGAAGTCGAATGCGTCGAGCGACCAGCCGCAGAGGGCTGCGAGGAAGGCGTTGCGCTGCGCGCGTGTCAGCGAGCGGAAGGCTCTCGGCACCGGCTGTCCTGGTTCAGGATCGTTTCAGGGAAGGCAGAGAGTAGCACGGACCGGTCCGGCCGCGGCCGGACCGGTCGCCCCGATCAGTGTGAACGGCCGCGCCAGTGGCCGCCGCCGCCGCCGCGACGCGGCTCCGTGCCAGCGGCCTTGCGGCCGTCGTCACGGCGGTGACCACCGCCGGCGCCGGTTCGGCCACGGCCCGAGTGGCCTTGCGAGGACTGGCCGTCGCGCGGGTTGGAGTTGGGCCGGCCGCGGGTTGCGTGCGCCTGGGCCCCGGGCGCCGCGGCGGGGGCGAGGGGCGCAGTCTCGGCGATTGCGAACTGCGGAGTCGGCACCACGGGCACCGTACGCTTCAGCAGCCGCTCGATGTCGCGCAGCAGGCCCTGCTCGTCCGCAGACACCAGCGAGACCGCCTCGCCGGCGGCGCCCGCGCGGCCCGTGCGGCCGATGCGATGCACGTAGTCCTCGGGGACGTTGGGCAGCTCGTAATTCACCACTTGCGGCAGCTCCTTGATGTCGAGACCGCGTGCGGCGACCTCGGTGGCGACCAGAGCGGTGATCTGGCTGCGCTTGAACTGCTCGAGTGCGCGCACGCGGGCCGACTGGCTCTTGTTGCCATGGATCGCCGCCGCGCGGATGCCGGCGCCCTCGAGCTGCTGCGTCAGGCGATTGGCACCGTGCTTGGTGCGCGTGAACACCAGGACCTGTGTCCAGGCGCCTTCGCGGATCAGGTGCACGAGCAGGTGACGCTTGTGTTCCTTCGGCACGCGATAGGCGCGCTGTTCGACCAGCTCGATCGGCGCATTGCGCGGCGCGACCTGGATCGTGACCGGATCGCGCAGCAACCGTTCGGCAAGCGCGCGGATCTCGTCGGAATAGGTGGCGGAGAACAGCAGGTTCTGCCGCTTCTCGGGCACGAGGCGCAACACCCGGCGGATGTCGTGAATGAATCCCATGTCGAGCATGCGGTCGGCCTCGTCGAGCACGAGCACCTCGATCGAAGCGAGGTTCACCGCGCGTTGCTGCGCGAGGTCGAGCAGGCGCCCCGGGGTGGCGATCAGCAGATCGCACCCCTCGCGCAGCGCGGCGATCTGCGGGTTGATGTTTACGCCGCCGAACACCTGGAAGGTGCGCAGGCGCAGGTGGCGTCCGTAGGCGCGGGCGCTGTCGGCCACCTGCGCGGCGAGTTCACGGGTCGGAGTCAGCACGAGCGCGCGCGGCGAGCGCTGGCCCGGCTCGGCGGCCGCGAGCTTCTGCAGGATGGGTAATACGAAGCCGGCCGTTTTGCCGGTTCCGGTCTGCGCGCCGGCGAGCACGTCGCGGCCGGCGAGGACGGCGGGAATCGCCTGTACCTGGATGGGAGAGGGCGTATCGTAGCCGCGCTCGGCGACCGCGCGCAGCAGTTCGGGCAGCAGCCCGAGATCGGAAAATGACATCGATGATCCTTGAGATGGAACGAACTTGAGGCTCGCACGGCGCGCCCAAAGGGGCTCGAGCGCCGCGGTCAGGGGCGAGGGAATGAACAGCGGGAAACCGAAGTGCGTCGTGGACGGACTGCGAGCCGCGGACGGTACTGACCAACCACCGGTCCGAAGCGGCTGGGACGAAGTGTACACGAACCGCGATGGCGGGTCCACGCGGCCGGCTACCGGCGTGCCGCTTTGCGCTGACGCCGACGGGCGTGCAGGGTCTCCTCGGTGTAACCGTTGCTCTGTGCGCGCCCCTTGAATACGAGGTCGCAGGCGGCCTGGAAGGCGCAGTTGCGCTCAGGATCGCCGCTCATGGGCTCGTAGGACGGATCCGCCGCGTTCTGACGATCGACGGTCTCGGCCATCCGTCGCATGGCGCGCAGCACCTGATCGCGGGTACAGACCCTGTGATGCAGCCAATTGGCGACGTGCTGGCTCGAGATGCGCAGGGTCGCACGGTCCTCCATCAGGGCGACGTCGTGGAAATCCGGCACCTTCGAGCATCCGACCCCGGCGTCGATCCAACGCACCACGTAGCCGAGGATGCTCTGCAGATCGTTGTTCAGTTCCTCTTCGATCTCCGCGGCATCGAACCGCCGCGTTCCCGCCAGGGGCGGAGTGAGGATCTCGGCGAGCGAGGCACGCGGCCGGTGAGCGATCTCGCGCTGTACCCGGCTGACGTCGACGTCGTGGTAGTGCAGAGCGTGCAGCGTTGCCGCGGTCGGCGACGGAACCCAGGCGGTGTTTGCGCCGGCCGCCGGATGCGCGCACTTGGCGCGCAGCATCGCGGCCATGCGGTCCGGCATCGCCCACATGCCCTTGCCGATCTGTGCGCGCCCGGGCAGTCCGCAGGCGAGACCGACGTCGACGTTCTGGCGCTCGTAGGCCTCCAGCCAGGCCGCCTGCTTGAGCTCGGCCTTGCGCACGACCGGGCCGGCCTCCATCGAGGTGTGGATCTCGTCGCCGGTCCGATCGAGGAATCCAGTGTTGATGAACACGACGCGATCGCGGGCCGCGGCGATGCAGGCGGCGAGGTTCACGGTCGTGCGGCGCTCCTCGTCCATGATGCCCATCTTGATCGTGTGCCGTTGGAGGCCGAGCAGGTCCTCGACCGCCGCGAACAGGCGGTCGGCGAAGGCGACTTCCTCTGGCCCATGCATCTTCGGCTTGACGATGTAGATCGATCCGCTGCGCGAGTTGCGCGGTCCCGCCGTGCGGCGCAGGTCGTGCAGGCCGATGAGCGCGCTGACGGCCGCATCGACCAGGGTCTCGGGCACCGCGTTCGTATCGAGGCGCACCATGTCCGTCTGCATGTGGTGACCGACGTTGCGCGCGAGCATGAGGCTACGCCCGGGCAGCAGCCGCGTTCCGCCCTCTGGCGTCGCGTAGTGCCGGTCCTCGTTCAGCCGCCGGTCGAGGCGGCGGCCATCCTTGAGGAAATCAGCCGACAGATCGCCGCGCATGAGGCCGAGCCAATTGCGGTACACCAGCACCTTGTCCGCCGCGTCGACCGCAGCCACCGAGTCCTCGAAGTCCTGGATGGTGCTGACCGCCGACTCGAGCACCACGTCGCTGATTCCCGCCGGGTCGCCGCGGCCGATCGGGTGGTCGCGGTCGAAGCGCAGTTCAACGTGCAGGCCGTGATGAGCGAGCAACAGCGCCTGCGGCGCGGACCGATCGCCCTGGAAACCGGCGAGCGCGGCCGGATCGCGCAGGGCGCTCGTCCCGCCGTCGGCGAGGACGATCCGCAGGGCCGGCCCTTCGACCGCGTAGGCCCGGGCATCGCGATGTGAGCCGCGCTCGAGCGGAAAATGGCGGTCGAGGAAGTCCCGGGCGAATTCGATCACCCGCGAGCCACGAAGCGGATTGTAGTGGGTGCGGCGTTCCGCGCCGCCGTCCTCGGCGATCGCGTCGGTGCCGTAGAGGGCGTCGTACAGCGAGCCCCAGCGGGCGTTGGCCGCGTTCAGGGCGTAGCGGGCGTTGCTCACCGGTACGACCAGTTGGGGGCCGGCGATGCGGGCGATTTCCGCATCGACGTTGTCGGTGCCGATCCGGAAGGCTTCGGGCTCGGGCAGCAAATAGCCGATCTCGCGCAGGAAGGCCTCATAGGCCGTCGGGTCGAAATCCGCGCCCGGGTGGCGCCGGTGCCAGTCGTCGATCGCCGCCTGCAGTTCGTCGCGCCGGCGCAGCAAGGCGGCATTCTGCGGCGCGAATTCGCTCAGCAGGGCCGCAAGTCCGGACCAAAACGCGCGCGCGTCGATCCCCGTTCCTGGCAACGCCTCTTCCACGACGAAGTCATACAGCTCGGCGTCGACGGTGATGCGATCGATGCTGACGGTCCGGCTCACCGGGAGGATCCTGCTATGATTGCGCGGCGCGGTCGAGTGTAATAGGGCGCATCCCATTTCGCCATCGCGGTCCGCGCCGGCTGATCGAAACGAAACGAACGTACAACGACGGGGGAGATATGGGCGCGAATTTCGGCGGTGCCGGGGCCGGGGCTGCGGCGGGCGGGCGCAACGGCACGGCGGACCATCAAACGGAACTGCGCATCTTCGTGTTCGCGCTGTTCTTCATCTTCGGCGGGATCACCAGTCTGAACGACGTGATCATCCCGAAACTGAAGGCCCTGTTCACCCTGTCCAAGGCCGACGCCATGCTGGTTCAGTCGGCGTTCTTCGCCGCCTATTTCATCGTGTCCCTGCCCGCGGCGGCGGTGGTCGAGCGCATCGGCTACATGCGCACCGCGGCGTTCGGCCTGATCCTGATGAGCGCTGGCTGCCTGATGTTCATCCCGGCGTCGGATTCGGCGCAGTTCGCGATGTTCCTGCTCGCCTTGTTCGTGCTCGGCGCCGGCATCACCACGGTCCAGGTGGTGGCGAACCCGCTG
>JAGWPY010000104.1 GCA_028870275.1 Gammaproteobacteria bacterium
CCGGCCATGGTCGAGTGGTGCCACCATCTGGAGGACCTGCTCGACAAATTGCGCAGCCACAAGCTGGTTGCCGACAGCGGCATGATCGACGCGATCCTGCGCTCGGTCGACGTGCTGCACCGGATGCTCGGCGAGCTCGCTCGCGACGAGCAGCCGCTGGCCGGACCGGTTGACCTCGGCTCGCTGGTGCGCGCATATGCGAGCGGCGAGCATCGAGCCGATACCGGATCCTTTTCGGCCGACGAGTCGCGCTCGGCGGCCGAGTCCCCGTCGCCGCCGGTCGCTGAAGAAGGCCTTTCGAGCGAGCCCCATGCGACCCGTGATGCGGCGGAGGACTCCGCGTCTTCGACGCCGATCGCGACGCCGGCCGCAGCCGACGCCTCGGGCAGCGAGCCGGGAGCCGAAACGACGATCCGCGTCGACTCGACACGCCTCGACCGGGCGATGAATCAGGTCGGCGAGCTCGTGCTGCTGCGCAATCGGCTCTCGGCGGCGGTGGCGAAACTCGGGTCGAGCGACGATACGCTCGTTCGCCTGGCACGTGAGACCGATCTCGCCGTCAATGACTTGCAGAACACCGTGATGCGGCTGCGCATGCAACCGTGCAAGCGTCTCTTCCAGAGCCTGCCGCGGGTGGTACGCGACGCGAGCCGAAGCCTCGGCAAGCGGGTGCGCCTGGAACTCGATGGTGAGGACGTGGAGATCGACAAGACCGTGATCGACGCGCTCTCCGGGCCGCTGATCCACCTCGTGCGCAATGCCCTCGATCATGGCCTGGAATGCCCGGCGGAGCGCAGCGCCGCCGGCAAGAGCGAGGAGGGCGTGCTGCGGGTCGCGGCCCTGCACCTCGGTGACAAGGTGAGAATCGAGGTCGGCGACGACGGGCGGGGCATGAATCCGCAGAAGATCCTGCATATCGCCCTCGACAAACGCATCATTTCCGAAGCCGATGCCGCGCGCCTGAGCGAGCGGGAGATGCTGGAGTTGATCTTCCGCCCGGGATTCTCGACCAAGAGCGAGGTCAGCGAGCTCTCCGGCCGCGGAGTCGGCATGGACGTGGTGCGTGCCGCCGTACAGGGATTGCGCGGTCGCGTCGACATCGAGACCAAGGCGAACCAGGGCACGCGTATGTCGCTCGAGCTGCCGCTCACGCTGGCCGTGCTCCCGGTGCTCTACTTCAAGCTGCGCCGCGAAACCTTCGCCCTGCCGGTCGCCGTGGTCGACAATCTGTTGGAAGTCGATCCGGCCCAGGTCCACAACATTTCCGGAACGCCCGTGATCCAGGTCGGTGCGGACCGCATCGTGCCCTTCATCGACCTCGGCGAACATCTGCACGGCATCCCGCTGCGGCTTGGATACGATCCCTGCGAGGGCATCCTGACCGACCGCGGTCTGCTGCTCGTATCGGAGGCGCTCGGCATCGAGGATTCCGTGGTGAAGCCGCTCGACATCTCCCAGCAACAATCCTGGTACCAGGGGGCGACCATCTCCGGCGGCGGCGTCGTCGTGCTGATCCTGGACGTCCAGGCCCTGACCAGCGCGATCCGCGCAAACCGGGCGGCTTGAAGTGGCTGCCGTCATGAAATTGCCGAGCGCCGGAATGTCCCACGCGGGCTTGAACGAGCTGCGGGCCAGCTTCGTCGGCGTGGCGGACGCCACGTTCGCGTTCCAGGGCCAGCTGCAGCGTCGCTTGCGCGAGATCGACCGCAAGGCGCTCAACGCCCAGGTACTGGTCAAGCGGCATGGCAAGATCCTCGCCGGCTACGGGGTCGTCGCGCAGTCGTTCCGCGAGGGAGCCCAGCAGCTTCAGGAGGCCGCCGCCGACGTTCAGAAGGCGATTCAGCCGCTGATGCTCGGCTTCATGGAGACTCTGCGCGATACCCAGCAGATCGAGAAACTCGGGGCACTGCCCGTGAAGGTCCGCCAGCTGGCGCCGGCGCTGCAGCAGGCCATGCGCCGCCACGAGCAGACCCTGGCGGTCCGCAGGGATCAGAGCCGTCGCGCGAGCACGAGACTTCGTCAGGCGCTCGCGCGCTTCGAGCACGTCGTCGCCGAACTCGAGTACGTCGTGGTCAACGGCCGGATCGAGGCGGCCCTGAAGGGCGACGCGCGTACGGCGCTGACGCAGGTGTCGACCGACATGGACAACGCGGTGGTCCAGGTGCGCGACCTGCTGCGCCAATACGCCGAGCACATCGAGAAGGTTCTGCCATGAAAGCCGAGAAGTTCTATTCCGAAGGCCCTCATCACTGGTTCATCGTCTACGATCAGGCCGAGTCGCGGGTGATCGACTCGAACGTCTACGCCCTGCAGGTCGACGGCAGCGCCGTGCTCTGCGATCCGGGCGGATTCGAGGTGTTCCCGCAGGTCTTCTCGGCGCTCGTCGACGTGATGCCGCCGTCGAGCGTGACGGCCGCGTTCGTGAGCCACCAGGATCCCGATATCGCCTCCAGCCTGCCGCTCTGGAATGCCTGCAATCCCAACATCGTCTGGCACACCTCCAAGCTCTGGGTCGGTTTCATCCGTCACTACGGCGCGCTCGAGGCGAACATCCAGGGTATCGGCGACGAGGGCGGCGAGATCGTGGTCGGTACCAGCCGCCTGCAGATCATCCCGGCCCACTACCTGCATTCCTCCGCGAATTTCCACCTCTACGATCCGACCGCGCGGGTGCTGTTCTCGGGCGACGTGGGCGCGGCGCTGCTGCCCACCGGGCACAGCGCGTTCGTCGACCGGCGCGACATCGATACTCCGGCGGCATTCGATGCGCACATCAAGAGTGCGGAGTATTTCCACAAGCGGTGGATGCCCTCGAATACGGCCAAGAACGCCTGGTGCGAACGTGTATCCAAACTCGACATCGATTTCCTCTGCCCGCAGCACGGGGCGATCTATACCGGCAAGAACGTACAGCGCTTCATCGACTGGTTCGCCGCGCTCGACGTCGGATCGGCCAACAACTGACCATGCCATGGATGCGCGAGCTCTCCACTACCTGGGTCAGGCTCTCGAAGGGCTCGACAGCATGGAATTTCTCGCCGAGGCCGATACGGCGATGGAGAACCGCGTCCTCTACATGAATGCCTCCGCGACCCAGGGCCTGGCGCGTCTCGAGGGCGACCTCGCCGCGGCGCTGCCGGGGGTGGACCCGCGACGCTCCTTGGGCCAGTCGATTCATCGCCTCGATCGTAATCCGGAACGAAGCCGGGCGGTGCTGCGCGCTCTCGCGGCCGGCGAACGGCGGATCCATCGGACCGAAGCGCAGTTTGGTGCGGTCACGTTTCAGCAGACGGTCACGGCGGTGCGAAACGAGCGGGACGCGGTGATCGCGTTCCACGTCTCCTGGCAGGACGTCAGCACACATCGACGCAGCGCCGCGCTGGTCGGCACGATCAACACCACGATCCATGCGATCGAGTCGGCGGCCGGGTCGGTAGGTCAGGCCATGGGCGAGGTGAACGGAGCGCTCTCCACCGTCGGAGCGGCCGTCGACGGCAATGGCACCGCGATCGCCGACCTCCTGCAGCAGGTCAAGTCGATCGGCGTGCTGGTGCAGAGCATCCGCAAGATCTCCTACCAGACGAATCTCCTCGCCTTGAATGCCGCCATCGAGGCGGCTCGCGCGGGCGAGGCGGGGCGCGGCTTCGCGGTCGTGGCGGACGAGGTCCGCGCGCTCGCCCAGCGCGTCCAGGAAACCACCGGCGGCATCGAGGAGAGCACCACGACGATCGCGGCCCAGGCACAGAAGATGTCGCAGTCCAGCCAGAACGCGGCCAAGGAGGTCGCGCTGGTCGGCAACATCGCCGAGGCGCTGCGCTTCGACGTCGAGAAGATGTTGAAGATCTCGGCCCAATCCCAGGTGGAGATGGCCAAATCCGCGCACGCCACCTTCGTCGATGGCGTGATCCGCGATTCCACGCTCTCCGATGGACGGACCCCGCCCGAGGAGCTTCCCGATCACCATCAGTGCGTGTTCGGCCGATGGTACGACACGACCGGCAAGAATCGCTTCGAGCATACCGATGCCTTCGCCGCGGTCGAGGTTCCGCACGCACTGGTGCATTCGCTCGCGAGGCAGCTCCTCGAGGCGGCCCATGGCGGCGAGAGCGAGCGATTCGCAGGCCTCGTCGGATCGCTGCGCGCTCAGGAAGGTGAAGTCGTGGGGCGGCTCGAGACCCTGGCACGATCGATACAGGATGGAGCGCAGTGATGTCGACCAATCGGAGTTCCCTCATGGAGTCCCAGAAGGCCTCCAACCCCACGACCCTCGGCGCGGAGCATATCCTGCGAGCCGTGCTGGACCTGTTCGAAGGCAAGGGATCGGCCGGCCTGCAGGCCATCCCCGGCATTGAGACCGAGGCCTGGATCGGCAGGTTCGACGCGGTTCGCAAGGCCCTGATCGCCGGTGCGGACACGGTCCGCCACGCGACCCGCAGTCTCGCCTTCGCCGAAGCCAAGGTGTCCGGCTTTCAGATCGAACTCGGGGATCTCTCCACCCAGGTCATGGACACCGCCCAGCGCCTCCAGCTCGCAGCCACCCGCACCTCGAAGGCGGCCAGCGACATGCAGGACCTGCAGGGAAAGACCACGCTCACCTCGGAGAAGGTCGGACGCAGCCAGCGGGCGCTCGATGCCGTGCGCGACGAGGTGCGCGACGTGAGCCAGTTCATCAGCACGACCCAGGGCAAGCTGGCCACGTTCGTCGAATCGGTACAGACCGTCGAGACGCTCACGATGGGTATCCAGGAAGTCGCGAACCAGACCAACCTCCTGGCGCTCAACGCGGCGATCGAGGCCGCGCGGGCCGGAGAGGCCGGACGCGGGTTCGCCGTGGTCGCCGACGAGGTACGCAATCTCGCCCGCAAGGCCGGCAGCCTCACGCGGCGCATCGACGATCTCACGCTCGCCATCCGCGACAACTCCGCCGACCTCGGCCGCGACATGGACGTGGCGGTGCAGAGAATCGAACGGGTCGGCAATCTCGTCGGCACGGTGCAGGACGCCAACAAGGACGTGAGACGCACCATGGACGACGTGGTGCAGGTCGCCGACGCCCAGCAATCGCACATGCGGCAGCTCGTCGAGGACGCGGATGCCCAGCAGAAGAGCGGCGAGCGGGCCAGCGAGAATCTGCAGTTGCTCGCCGGACAGTTCGAGGCGATGTTCAAGACCGTCGGCACCGCGCGCGTCCAGCTGAAGCAGGGCGCGGGCGAGATCGGCAAGTTCGACAGTCCGGCGGTCGCGCTGCGGATCTCGCTCGCAATGCATTACGCCTGGATCGGCGACCTCCTGTCGGCGGCCCAATCGGGCAAGGCGGTCGATCTCGACGTCTCGAATTTCCGCGCCTGCTATTTCGGCAAATGGTATTACGGACCCGCGCGGGTCTGCTTCGGCGAGCACGAGGGTTTCGAGGCGACCGAAAACGTGCACAAGGACGTCCATAGCACGGGCCAGGCGCTGGTCGAGGCCTTGCGGCGCGGCGATCTGGCGCAGATCACCAAGCTGGCCGGCGAGCTCGAGCACTCGAGCAACCACATCACGGAGCGGCTCGAGGCTCTGATGGTCGACGCGGGCTGAGCGGCGGAGAACGAGATGGCCAATATCCTCCATGACGTAGACGAACGGTCCCGCCTTGCCGGAACCAACAAATTCGAACTGCTGCTGTTCCGACTCGGGGCGACCCCGGCCGGAGCCCGCGAGCTCTTCGGGATCAACGTGTTCAAGGTGCGCGAAGCGCTGGTGATGCCGCCGATCACGGCGATGCCGGGTGCACCCCGGCACGTGCTCGGCGTCGCCAACATCCGCGGCCAGATCGTGCCCGTCGTCGACCTTCCCTCCGTGGTCGGTTGCACGCCCAAGGCGCTCAACATCCTGATCGTCACCGAATACGAACGCTCGATCCAGGGGTTCGCGGTGGAGGAGGTCGAGGAGATCGTCCGTCTGGACTGGAGTCAGGTGCTCTCCGCCGAGGCGAATTCGGTCGGTGGCATGATCACCAGCATCGCCAGGCTGGATGCCGGCGACGAGAAGAGCCGGCTTGCGCTGGTGCTGGACGTGGAGAAGGTCCTCGGCGAGGTCCTGCCCTCGCGCGTGCGCGAAGTGAACCCGAATCAGCTCGGTCCGAAACTCGCCCTTCGCGATGGTTGCGTGATCGTCGCGGCCGACGATTCCGGAATCGCCCGCAGCCAGATCGAGAAGGTGATGCAGACCCTTCAGGCGCCATTCGTGATGACCCGGACGGGCAAGGAAGCCTGGGACAAGATCCAGGACATCGCGCGCGCCGCCAAGCTCGAAGGCAAGCAGCCGATAGACAAGATCGCGGCGATTCTCACCGATCTCGAAATGCCGGAAATGGATGGCTTCACGCTCACCCGCATGGTGAAGGGCGATGATCGCCTGAAGGCCATCCCGGTCATCGTGCACTCCTCGTTGACCGGGGTCGCCAATGAGGACCACGCCCGAAAAGTGGGCGCCGAGGGCTACGTCGGCAAGTTCGTCGCGGAAGAGCTCGCCGGAGCGCTGCGTAAGGCCGTACGGGTCTGAGTCGGCCGATTCGCATTTGACATAAAATGGTACGGCGTGTGAACCAAGTCGTCGTTTCACCGCCCCGTGGTAAGCATACTTCATCGGATCTCTGGTTCACCCGAGGAGTCGCCCGATGAACAAACCCAACCTGATCACGCTTGCGTCCGTACTCGCCTTCGCCGCGGTGGCGATGCCGACCATGACCGTACGGGCGCACGACAGCGCGGGTCCTTGCGCCGAGCACAGCGCGGCCGGCGGACAGTCGAGCGACTGTGAGGATTCCAAGGCCGATCACCAGGAACATCGGCACGGCGCCCATCACGCGCAGAAGAAGGCGCAGAGCGCGCACGCGGCCAAGCCGACCCGCGAGACCTACGCGCCCGGATTGTCGACGAAGATCCGCTGAACGGCGGCGACCCGCTTCGGCGCTGATCGCGCCACACCTGCGCACTGGTTTAACATGGCGCGCGGTCGCGTTCGACCGCGAGCGCACTCGCCGCTCGATGAAGGCGAGGGGATGTCCTGCGCATGCATTCCACCGTCCACCAGACCGAGACGCTGCTCTTCGGCGTGTTGCTGCAGGTCGTCGTGATGATCGCTGCGGCCCGGCTCGGCAACCAGTTGCTTCGCAAACTGGGCCA
Organism: Gammaproteobacteria bacterium; assembly: GCA_028870275.1. GTDB lineage: Bacteria > Pseudomonadota > Gammaproteobacteria > Steroidobacterales > Steroidobacteraceae > Bog-1198. The sequence goes on from JAGWPY010000104.1 coordinate 7,167, forward strand.
GCCGGGGGTCATCGGCGAGATCGTCGCCGGACTCCTGCTGGGGCCCTCGCTGTTCGGCCGGCTGTTCCCCGCCGCATCCCATTTCGTGTTCGGGACGAGCACCGCGGCCCCGATCGGCGTGATCAGCCAGATCGGACTGGTGCTGCTCATGTTCCAGATTGGCGCGGAGTTCGAGTTCTCCCATCTCGCCGATGCCCGGAGCCGCCACGCGACTCTGGCCATCGCGGTTGCATCGATCGGCGTGCCGAGCGCCCTCGGTCTCGCCATCGGACTGGTCTCTGCGCGCTCTCTGGCGCCGCAGACGGATCGCCTGACCTATGCGCTGTTCCTGGCCGTTGGCTTCGCGATCACCGCCGTGCCGATACTCGGACGGATCCTGCGTGAGTTCGACCTGACGCAGAGGCGCATTGGAGTGGTGGCGATCGCCGCGGCGGCGCTCAACGACGTCACCGGCTGGGTGATGCTCGCGGCCATCTCGGCGTACGCCTCGGCGCGACTGTCGCTCGCGCGCATTGGTCTGCAGATCGGCGGAATCGTGCTGCTCGGAGCGCTCGCCTGGTTCGTCTTGCGTCCGCTCGTGCGCAGGCTCCTCGAGCTTTGGCCGATCGAGGACGGCGAGGTCCCCGCCAACCTGATGGCGGTCGTCGTGTGCCTGATTTTCTCCGTGGGGCTATGCACTTCGGAGCTCGGTATCTTCACGATCTTCGGCGGATTTCTCGCCGGGCTGCTGTTTCACACCGACCGACGGTTCGTCGCGGCCTGGCGATCGCAGGTCGGAAACTTCGTCCTGGTGCTCTTCCTCCCCGTGTTCTTCACCTACACGGGTCTGCGCACCGACCTGCTGGGCCTCCGCGGCGCCGGGGATTGGGGTTGGTTGGCGCTTGTTCTGGTGGCGGCGATCGTCGGTAAGCTCGCCCCCGTCTACCTGGCCGGCCGTGCCTTCGGTTTCAGCCGCCGCGAAGGGGCCATCCTCGGCGTC
>JAGWPY010000105.1 GCA_028870275.1 Gammaproteobacteria bacterium
CCACGACCCGCTTGATGTCGTTCGCGACCACGCCGAGCAGGCCCATGAACAGCGCGGTGGTCCCGCCGATCACCAGCACGGTCGAGCGGGCGGTCTCCGAGAGCTCGAACAGCGGCGACATGCGCGCCACCATGAAGATTCCCGCGGTCACCATGGTCGCCGCGTGGATCAGCGCGGAGATCGGCGTCGGGCCTTCCATCGAATCCGGCAACCAGACGTGCAGCGGCACCTGGGCCGACTTGCCCATTGCGCCGATGAACAGGCAGATGCAGGCGAAGCTCGCCGCCGACCATTGCACCGTCGGCGTGATCGAGATGGAAGCGCCCGCGAGCGCGGCGGAGTGCGCGAATACGGTCGAATAATCCAGCGATCCGGTGTAATACAGGATCGCCGCGATGCCGATCACGAAGCCGAAGTCCCCCACCCTGTTGACCAGGAAGGCCTTCAGATTGGCGAAGATCGCCGACTCCCGCGTGTACCAGAAACCGATCAGCAGGTAGGAAACGACGCCGACGGCCTCCCAGCCGAAGAACAGCTGCATGAAGTTGTTCGACATCACGAGCATCAGCATCGCGAACGTGAACAGCGAGATATAACTGAAGAAGCGCTGATATCCCGGATCGTCGTGCATGTAGCCGATGGTGTAGACATGGACCATCAGCGAGACGAAGGTGACCACCGTCATCATCAGTATGGTCAGATGGTCGATCAGGAACCCAACCTGCATGGTCACGCCGTCGCTGATGAGCCAGGTGTACACCGGTGCGTCGAAGGTCCCCAACCCGTCGAGGAGCATCGCCTTCAGTACATAGACCGACAGCGCGAAGGAAACCGCGACGCCGAGGATCGTCACGCTCTGCGCGCCGACGCGACCGATCACGCGGCCGCCGATGCCCGCCAGAATGGCCGCCAGGAGCGGTGCGAGCGCGATCGTGAGGTAGATGGATTCCATGCTCAAAGGTCTCGCTCCTCAGCCCTGCAGTGTGTCCAGGTCCTCGACGTTGATGCTGCGCCGCTCGCGGAACAGCACCACCAGGATCGCGAGTCCGATCGCCGCTTCGGCCGCGGCCACCGTCAGGATGAAGAACACGAATATCTGGCCGTTGATGTCGCCGAGGAACCGCGAGAACGCCACGAAGTTGAAGTTCACCGCGAGCAGCATCAGCTCGATGCACATCAGCAGGATGATGATGTTCTTGCGGTTGAGGAACACTCCGGCGACCGCGATCGCGAACAAGAGCCCTGAGAGGGTGAGGACCTCGGTCAGCGTGATCACTGGCGTTTCTCCGCATTCATCCTGACGATCCGGACGCGGTCCTTGGCCCGCACCCTCACCTGCTCCGCGACGTCCTGCGGCTTGAGGCCCGGTCGACGGCGCAGCGTCAGGACGATGGCCGCGACGCTCGCGACCAGCAGGATCACCGCGGCGATCTGTGCCGGATAGGCGTAGCGCGTGAACAGTGCGACGCCGAGCACATGCGTGTTCGAGTAACCGGCCGGCAGCGCCGGCGCGGTGCGCAGCGCGACCCCACCGAGATGCCGCACCACGATCACGTTGAGGATCGCGAACACGACGAATCCAGCGACCGCCAACGCGACCGGCCAGTAGCCGGCGATCCCCTTGCGAAGTTCCTCGACGTTGATGTCGAGCATCATCACGACGAACAGGAACAGAACCATGACCGCGCCGACGTAGACCAGAACCAGCACGATCCCGAGGAACTCGGCATTGAGCAGCAGCCAGATCACCGCGCTGTTGAAGAAACAGAGCACCAGGAGCATCGCCGAGTGCACCGGGTTTCGCGAGAGGATCACGCCCAGCGCCGATCCGAGCAGCACCGCGGCGAATGCGAAGAACAGGATCGTCGCGAACATCAGCGGTACCGTGCGTCGGCGGCGCGGTCGGCCGCGATGACGGGTTCGAAGCGCTCGCCCACCGCGAGCAGTTTATCCTTGGTCATGATGTTCTCGCCGCGATGCTCCATGTGATATTCGAGCACGCGCGTCTCGACGATCGCGTCCACCGGACAGGCTTCTTCGCAGAAACCGCAATAGATGCACTTGAACAGATCGATGTCGTAGCGCGTCGTTCGCCGCGTACCGTCGCCGCTCACGCCCGACTCGATGGTGATCGCGAGCGCCGGGCATACCGCCTCGCAGAGCTTGCAGGCGATGCAGCGCTCCTCGCCGTTCGGATAGCGGCGCAAGGCATGCAGACCGCGGAAGCGCGGACTCTGCGGAGTCTTCTCCTCCGGATAATTGATCGTGGTCTTCGGCCGGAACAGGTTCTTCAGGGTCACCCAAAGACCCTGGCAGAGCTCGACCAGCAGGAAAGTCTTGAAGAAGCTGCGTATGGCTTGCATCTTAGCTATGCACCTTCCAGGGGCCGACGTGGCAGTAGATCAGCGCGCCCTCGACCAGCAGCCACACCAGGGTCACCGGGATCAACGCCTTCCAGCCGAGACGCATGATCTGGTCGTAACGGTAGCGCGGGAACGTCGCGCGCAGCCAAAGGAATCCGAACATCGGCACCAGGGTCTTCAGGCCAAACCAGAAAAAACTCGGCTGCGCGATCAGCGAGGACGCCGGCGCGATTCCATCCAGGGGCGAGAGCCAGCCGCCGAAGAAAAACACGACGGTGAGCGCCGAGATCAGGATCATGTTCACGTATTCGGCGATGAAGAACAGCGCGAACGCCATACCCGAATAATCGACGTGGAATCCGGCGACGATCTCCGACTCGCCCTCGGCGACGTCGAACGGCGCCCGGTTGGTCTCCGCGACGCCCGAGATGTAGTAGACGACCAGCAGCGGAAACAGCCAGAACCAGTTCCAGCTGAGGAAGCCGCCGTGTTGCGCCTCGACGATTCGCCCCATGTTCAGGCTGCCGGCGGCCATCAGCACGCCGACCATCGCGAAACCCATGGCGATCTCGTAGGCGACGATCTGCGCCGCCGACCGCATCGCGCCGAGAAACGCGTACTTCGAATTCGCCGACCAGCCCGCCAGGATCACCCCGTACACGCCGAGCGAAGTCATCGCGAGGATGTAGAGAAGGCCCGCGTCGATGTTGGCGAACGCCTTCTCCGGCGCGAAGGGCATCACCGCCCAGATCGCCAGCGCCGGGATCATCGTCAGGAACGGCGCGAGGCGAAACAGCACCTTGTTCGCATCCGCCGGGATCAGGATTTCCTTGAACAGCAGCTTCACCACGTCCGCGAACGGCTGGCCGAGTCCCGGCACCCAGAACAGGTTCACGCGGTTCGGACCACGCCGCGACTGCATCCAGCCGATGATCTTGCGCTCGGCGAGCGTGTAGAACGCCATCACCAGGATCAACGCGACCATCACCATCAGGATCTGCACCGCGGTGAGCAGGGGCGCGGCGAAGTACGGCGTGATCAGACCCGCCAGCCAGATGCGCAACGGTTCCCAGGCCCACATGGTCAGATCACGCTGCGGGCGAGCTGCCCGTCCTTGGTCTTCGACAGGGCCGCAGAGCCACGCACCAGCGCATCGACCTGGTAGATGGGCAGCGTCATCCAGGGCAGGGCCGGAGCGCGCGGTGCGAGCGCCGCCGCGGCCAGCGCGCCGCGGGTCTCGGGTTCGGCGCGATCGCCGCAGATCCCGGCGAGCGCCTCGCGCACCTCTTCGGCACTCTCGAACTCGAAGCCCGGCAGATTCAACAGGTTGGCGAGCACGCGCAGGATCTTCCAGGCCGGTCGGCTCTCGCCGACGGCCTTGGCCGCGCCATTCCAGCTCTGCCATCGCCCTTCGACGTTCACGTAGGTGCCGGCGGTCTCGGCGAAGGTGCCGGCCGGCAATATCACGTGGGCGTTCGCGGCGAGTCCCTCGGTCAGATGCGAACTGACCGCGACCACGAACTCGGCGGAGGCGAGCGCCTCGCCTCCGGCGGCCAGATCCGTGGCCGGCTCGATGGCACCGAGCAGCACATAGGCCGGCAGTCGGGCCTCGAGCATCGCGCGCGCGTCCATGCCAGGCCGGGGTGCTCCGGCGCCACCGGCCAGGCGGTGCGGTACGGCGCCGGCGAGATGCGCGCCGGCCGCATTGGCTCCCTCGGCAAGGAGCCCGAGGCTCGCCCCGGCGAGCTCGGCGAGCGCCGCGGCGATGACCTGCAGTTCGGCGTAGGCCGGATGCCGTTGCGCGAGCGTACCGAGCAGCAGCGCGCGGCGTTCGCCGTTCATCAGCGCGGCGGCCAGCGCCCGGTGCGCCTCGCCCGGATTCGCGGCGGGCACCGTTGCGCCGAGCGTCTTGCCGGTCAGCGTGGCCGCCGCCTGCGCCACGGCGGCGAGGTCGGCGACGAGGTCCCGCTCGCTGATCGCGTAGGCAGCGACCGGGAACAGGTACTCGAAGCGCTGCGGGTTCAGGAAGGCGACCCTCGCCCCGCCCTTCACGGCGGCCTTGCGCAGGCGATGCGCGAGCATCGGCATCTCCTGTCGCAGGTGCGAGCCCACCACCAGCACGCCCTCGAGCCGATCGACTTCGGCGATCGGCAGGCCGAGCGCCGGATAATGACCTTCGTACCCCTGGGCGCGGAAGTCGCCCTGGCGCAGCCGGTGATCGACGTGGTTCGACCCGTGCTCACGCGCGAGATTTGAGAACAAGTACAGCTCCTCGAGGGTCGCCGAAGGCGACGCGAGGTAACCGATCGCCCCGCCGCCGTGCGCTGCCTTGACCTTGGCGAGCCCTTCGGCGGCCGCCGTCAGAGCCACCTGCCAATCGACCGGGCGAAGAGCGCCGTCGACCCGCAGCAGCGGACGCTCGATCCGCTGTTCGGCGTAGATCCCCTCGAAACCGAAACGGTCCCGGTCGGCGATCCAGGTCTCGTTGACCGCCTCGTTGTCGCGCGGCACGACGCGCATGATCCTGCCGCGCAAGGAATGGGCGTAGACGTTCGTGCCGAATCCGTCGTGCGGCGAGACCAGGGCGTGCTGGGTCATTTCCCAGGAACGGCCGTGGTAGCGGAATGGCTTGTTGTTCAGGGCACCGACCGGGCAGAGGTCGATGATGTTCGCCGACAGCTCATGATCGATGCTGCGCTCGACGTAGGTGCTGATCTTCATGTTCTCGCCGCGTCCGATCGCGCCGAGATCCGGATAACCCTGGATTTCCTGACCGAAGCGCACGCAGCGCGTGCAGTGGATGCAGCGGGTCATGTCCGTCGAGACCAGCGGCCCCAGGCTCTGGTCCCGCACCACGCGCTTGCGTTCGGCGAACCGCGAGACATCCCGTCCGTAGCCCACCGCCAGATCCTGGAGCTCGCACTCTCCGCCCTGGTCGCAGATCGGGCAGTCGAGCGGATGATTGATCAGCAGGAACTCCATCGTGGCCCGCTGGGCCGCCACGGCCTTCGGGGACTTCGTGAAGATCTTCATGCCCTCGGCGACCGGCGTCGCGCAGGCCGGCAGCGGCTTCGGCGCCTTCTCGACCTCGACCAGGCACATGCGGCAGTTCGCGGCGACCGAGAGCTTCTCGTGATAGCAGAAGCGCGGTATGTAGATGCCCGCAGGATCCGTGACCTGCATGATCATCTGGCCCTTGCGGGCCTTGAGCGCTACGCCGTTGACTTCGATATTGACCAGATCTTCGCTCATCGCTCTCGACTCATGCCGCCGCGGCGGCCTCAGCTGCGACGATCGAGCGGCCCTTGTGCTCGACCATGTATTCGAACTCTCGGCGGAAATGCCGCAGGAAGCTCTGCACCGGCCAGGCCGCTGCGTCGCCTAGGGCGCAGATCGTATGCCCCTCGATGCGGTTGGCGACGTCGACCAGCATGTCCACGTCCTCGCGCCGCCCCTCGCCCGCCAGAATGCGGTTCAGCACCCTATCGAGCCAACCCGTACCCTCGCGGCAGGGCGTGCACTGTCCGCAGGACTCCGACATGTAGAAGCGCGACAGCCGCTCCAGCGCCCGCACCATGCAGGTCGAGTCGTCCATCACGATCACGGCTCCGGTGCCGAGCGAGGTGCCCGCCTTCTTGAGCGAGTCGTAGTCCATGTTCGCCTGCAGAATCGTCTCCGCCGGCACGACCGGTACCGACGATCCGCCGGGGATCACCGCCTTCAGCTTGCGGCCCTTCCAGACGCCGCCGGCGAGGGCGAGCAGGTCCTTGAACGGAATGCCGAGGGGCAACTCGAAATTGCCGGGTTTCGCGACGTGCCCCGACACGGAGAAGATCAGCGTGCCGCCGGAGTTGACCGGGCCGAGTCCGGCGAACCATGCCGCACCCTTGCGCAGGATGGTCGGCACCGAGGCGAAGCTCTGCGTGTTGTTGATCGTCGTCGGCTTGCCGTAGAGGCCGAAATTCGCCGGAAAAGGCGGCTTGAATCGCGGCCGCCCGGGCTTGCCTTCGAGCGATTCGAGCAGCGCGGTCTGCTCGCCGCAGATGTAGGCGCCCGCGCCGACGTACATGTGGAGGTCGAAGTCGACGCCCGAGCCGAGCAGATTCCTGCCGAGCAGCCCCGCCGCATAGGCCTCGTCGAGCGCGGCCTGGAAGCGCGGGATCGGCTCGCCGAGGAACTCGCCGCGGATGTAGTTGTAGCCGACGGTCGCGTTCATCGCGTAGCCGCCGATCGCCATGCCTTCGATCACCGAATGCGGGTTGTAGCGCAGGATGTCCCGGTCATGGCAGGTACCGGGTTCGGACTCGTCCGAATTGCAGACCACGTACTTCTGGATGGGTGAATTGCGCGGCATGAAGCTCCACTTCACGCCGGTCGGAAATCCGGCGCCGCCGCGGCCGCGCAGGCCCGAAGCCTTCACTTCCTCGATGATCTGTTCGCGCGGCGGCTTCTCGCGCAGGATGCGCTCCCAGGCCTGATAGCCGCCCGACTTGCGGTAACCCTCCAGCGTCCAGGAGCGCTCCTGCGAGAGCGCTTCGAAGATCACTTGGTTCTGTTCGTAGGCCATCGCGTGCGCTCCGCCTTCACTTCAACGCGTCCAGCACCGCGTCGATCTTCTCCGCGGTCAGATCCTCGTGGTAGACGTGATCGACCATCATCATCGGCGCGCCCGTGCAGGCCGCCAGGCACTCTTCCTCGCGTTTGAGGAAAATGCGCCCGTCCGCAGTGGTCTCGCCCACCTTGATGCCGAGCTTCTTCTCGACGAGCGCGAGCACCTGTTCGCCGCCGCGCAACATGCAGGAGATGTTGGTGCAGACCG
>JAGWPY010000106.1 GCA_028870275.1 Gammaproteobacteria bacterium
ACCGAAGGGGCTTCTTGCCCCTTCTGTCCTACCACGATTGACGATTTCGCTTGCCTCGAAGTGCCGTCATGGAGGATAACTGGCGCAGCCGATGAGCTGCGTTACGATCGGTCGGCCGCAGGTGATCCCGTCATGACCCAACGATGGTTTCGTCCCCGGGGGTGGTTGTTCAGGACCCGGAGCCAATGATGCGGGAGTTCCAGCGACCGAGCGCCTGGCTACCCCTGGCGATGTCCGTGATCGCGTTGGCGATCGTGGTCCACCACCTGTCGTTCTACGGTGCGGCGCCGGAGGCCGACGAGGGGGCGGCGGCGCATGTCTGGCAACTGCTGATGATCGGGCAGGTGCCCATCATCGCCTGGTGCGCATTCAATCGGCGGCGCCGGCGCACCCGCGTCCTGGCGGCCCAGTTGCTCGCGCTGCTGCTCGCCCTGGCGCCAGTCTATCTGCTCGGACTCTAAGGTTCGCGCACGCCCCCCGATCCACTGCACGGCGCCCACGGATCCTGCGCCGCGACGCGCACCGCTCGCCGGACGAGCCGGCATCGCCGAGCGCGTCCCTCTCCATTAAGATCTCGTCCGCATGCACCCGAAACGCCGCCTCGATCCGCCTGGCAAGCGAACCGCAACCCGTAGGGGCTGCGCTTGACCCGCCGCCTCCCGCCGCTGAACGCCGTACGAGCCTTCGAGGCGAGTGCCCGCCTCGGCAGTCTCACGCTCGCGGCCGACGAGCTCTGCGTGACGCCGGGCGCCGTGTCCCAGCAGATCAAAAAGCTCGAGGACTACTACGGACGGCAACTGCTGGTGCGCCGGAACAACCAGTTGCAGCTGACCGATCTCGGCCAGTCCGTCTACGGCACCTGCGCGGAACTCATGGACCGGCTTGCCGCGATGACCCAGCGCATCGTCGGCGGCACCGAACAGAGCCATCTGATCATCAGCGTCCTGCCTTCGGTCGGCGTGCGCTGGCTCAATCGCCGTCTGCCCGAATTTCTGGCCGCCTTCCCGGAGCTGCGAATCGATCTGCGGCTCGAGGAGGATCCGGTCGATTTCTTTCGCAACCGCATCGACGTGCGCATCTCCTACGGCGAACACCTCTATCAGGAGTTCATCACCGTACCGTTCGCCCGCGATCGCGTGACCGCCATGTGCGCGCCCGAGCTGCTGCGCTCCGGTCGGGTGCAGCCCGGCGCGCCCGACGAACTGCGCGATGAGGATCTGATCCACACGCTCTGGCGCACCGGATTCTCGACCTACCCGACCTGGGAGTCGTGGCTCGCGGCGGCCGGAGCGCCGCGTTCGGTCCGCACCGAAACCGGGCACAAGACCGACACGGTCAGTCTGGCACTCGACCTCGCGGCCGCCGGTGCCGGCATCGCCCTCGGGCAGTACCTGCTCGCGGCCGATGCACTGGATTCGGGCGCGCTGGTCGCGCCCTACGAGATCGCACCCTCGCTGTCGTTCCAATACTGTGCGGTCTACACGCCGGCGGGTCGGCAGAACCCGATGGTTCGCCAGTTCGTCGACTGGCTGGTTGAACGGGGGCGACCGCTTTAGTTTTTCTCGGCGTGCCCGCGACATTTTCTCGCGTGGCAGTCCGTGAACCCGATGCTAGTCTCGATGAGAACAGGTCGTCGAGGTGCGCATCATGCGGGACATACTCGATCTAGAACGATATCCGATCGACCGGCCAGATCTTCTCTCGCCTCTCGTCGAACGCTGTCGCGCCGATCTCGCCGCACACGGCATGTTCAATCTCGACGGGTTGGTCCGCCCGGCCGCCATCGCGCGGGTTGCCGCCGAGCTCGCGCCGCGCGCACAAAGCGACTCGTATACGCATGCGCGCGAGCACAACGTCTATTTCCGCAAGGACGTCGAGGGACTGTCCGCCGATCATCCCGCGCTGAAACGTTTCCGCACGATCAACCACACCCTCTGCGCGGACCAGCTCACGGGCACGATCGTGCAGAAGATCTACGAATACGCCCCGTTGGTGGAGCTGATCGCCCGTGCGATCGGCGTGCCGCAGCTGTACCTCATGGACGATCCGCTCGCCCGGATCAACGTCATGGAATACCGCCCGGGCGAGGCCTTGAACTGGCACTTCGACCGTTCCCGATACACGACCACCCTGCTGATCCAGGCGGCCGAAGCCGGCGGCGAATTCGAGTATTGCAGCGATCTGCGCAGCGAATCCGACCCGAACTACCAGGGCGTGGCCCGATTTCTCGCCGGGCAGGGCGAACCCGCCCAGATCAACCCGCTCGAGGCCGGTACGCTCAATGTGTTCGCGGGGCGCAACACCCTGCATCGGGTCTCGACCGTCGCCGGTCGGCGCTCGCGCCTGGTCGCGGTGTTCTCCTACTACGATCGCGCCGGGGTTCACTTCAGCGACGAAGAGAGAATCGGCTTCTACGGGCGTGCGCGCCCGCTGGCCGGCGCGGCCACCTAGACAACACCACAACCAGGGAGAAATCCATGACCTCGAGCGGAAAGCTGGCCACGGCCATCTCGCTGGCGCTGGCCGGATCGGTCGCGCATGAACCGGCGAGAGCCGCCGATGCCGGCGCTTCGACCGGTGCCCTCCAGGAGATCATCGTCACCGCACAGCACCGCAAGGAGAACCTGCAGACGGTGCCGATCTCGATCCAGGCGCTGACCAGCAAGACGCTCGCGCAACTGAACGTGCAGACCTTCGACGACTACGTCAAATACCTGCCGAACGTGACCACCGCGACCTACGGACCGGGTCAGGGCGAGATCTACATGCGCGGTCTGAGCCTGGGTACCCAGGGACCGCAGGGCAACGGCATCACCGGCAATTTCCCCAACGTTGCGGTCTATCTCGACGAACAATCCTCGCTCCTGCCGAGCCACAATCTCGACATCTATGCGGTCGACCTCGAACGCATTGAAGTGCTCGAAGGCCCGCAGGGAACGCTGTTTGGCGGCGGCGCGCAGGCCGGCGTGGTGCGCTACATCACCAACAAGCCCAAGCTCTCGGTCACGGAAGGCGCGACCAACGCCTCGTACGGGGTGACCGCACACGGCGATCCGAACTCGGCGATCGACGCGATGATCAACCTGCCGCTCATCTCCGGCAAGCTCGCCGCGCGCGTGGTGATCTACGACGATCAGCGCGGCGGTTACATCGACAACGTGCCGAGCACCTTCACCCGCCGCAACACGGACCTCGGCATCAGTTACGCCGGCGGCAGCGTTCCGGCCAACAGCCCGGTGCTCAACAACTACAACCTCGTGCAACGGGCGATCAACCCGGTGACCTACAAGGGCCTGCGGGCGCAGCTCTTGTGGAAGTTCGCCGACGACTGGGATGCGCTGCTCGCGCAGAGCTATCAGAACACCGACGCGCAGGGCGTGTTCTATCAGATGCCGCGAGGCTCCGACGGACAGGTGCTGCCCGATCTGTCGGTGACCAATTTCAATCCCTCGGATGCGCGCGATCGCTTCTCGAACACCGCCCTGACGGTCCACGGCAAGATCGGCGCCCTCAAGCTGATGTATGCCGGTGGCTATCTGGTGCGCAACATCGAGCAATACCAGGACTACACCAATTACTCGCGCGGCTATTTCGCCGACTACTACCAGTGCTATGGACCCTCGGTCACGGGCACGGCTACCTGCTATTCGCCCAGCGCGAGCTGGTACGACCATGAGCGGGCGACCCATCAGAGTCACGAGATCCGCATCAGCACGCCCGACGACGCGCGGATCCGTGCGATCGGCGGGGCGTTCTGGGAGGACTACAAGGTCTACGAGAACACCGACTGGATGTACCGCACGCTGCCGGCCTGCACCGCGGCCGACAACGTCGGTTGTCTGTCGAACATCATTCCGGCGCCGGGTTCGACCGTACAGAACCCGAACGTGCGCAACTCGGACGTCTCCTACCTGATCGACGCGGTCCGCGGCTACCGTCAGTACGCGTTCTATCTCTCGACCGACGTCGATCTGCTGCCCAAGGTGCTCACCGCCACGGTCGGCACGCGCTATTACAATTTCAACAACACCGAGAAAGGCGCCTATGGCGGCGGCTTCGGCTGCTTCCAGGCCGGGCCCGCGCCGTGTTCCGCGGGCGGGGCGAGCATCGATGCGGAGAATCTGCAGCAGAGCTATTCGGGCTTCAAGAGTCGCGCCAATCTCACCTGGAAACTCTCGTCGGACGTGATGCTCTACTACACCTGGTCGCAGGGTTATCGACCGGGCGGATTCAACCGCACGAGCAACGGCCCCTTCATCGCCGACGTCAATGGCGTCAACCAGTACTTCACCCCCAAGGGCTATGCGCCGGATCAGCTGGTGAACAACGAGATCGGCTGGAAGACCGAGTGGTTCGACCATCGCTATCTGTTCAACGGCGCCATTTACAAGGAGAACTGGTCGAACGTGCAGTTCCCGGTGTTCAATCCGGCCTACACCGGCAGCCAGGCCTACGTGACCAACGGACCCGACTACGAGGTCAAGGGCCTGGAGATCCAGTTCGACGGCCACCTGACCGGCGGTCTGTCGATGCACGCCGGCGCGTCCTGGAACAGCTCGCGCCAGACCAACTCGCCGGTGCTGATCGCCAACAATCCGGCCAGCAGCAATTTCGGCAAGCCGGTTTACCAGGTCGTCAACGGCGTCGAGCAGCCGATCCCGAACGTCTACGGGGACGTCGGCAGCTCGCTGGCGATGTCGCCGCCGTTCCAGTGGAACACCCGCCTGCGCTACGACTGGGACTTGGCAGGCTACGCGGCGTTTGCGCAGCTCGGTGCCGTGGGCACGGCCCACTCGGTCAACGTCGTCGGCAATGCGCCCTCGATCGCGCCCTCGGTGAACGCCACGCAGTCCTTCAACCAGCCCGGCTACACCACCTACGACGCGGCGATCGGCGTTGCCCGCGACGCCTGGAACGTGCAGCTGTACGGCGAGAATTTGACCGACAAGCGCGGCATGGCGTTCATCAGCGACTCGCAGGCGATCGAGACCCAGACCGTGATCCGGCCGCGGGTCATCGGCGTCAAGTTCGGCATGAAATTCGGCGGCGAATGAGTCGCGCGCGCCTCTCGCCGCCCTATCAGGAGGCGGGAGGCGCGCCACCCTCGGCGATCCGCCGACGGCGGAACGCCTCGAGTTCCTCGGCGACGGCCGGATCGAGCGGCGGCGGCACGAAACTCTCCAGAGTCGAGCGCCACAGGGCCGAGGCCCGTTCGGTGGCGGTCTTGGCGCCGTCCCCTCGCCAGGCGCCGACGTTGCGCCAATCGGAGACGAGTGGCGCGTAGAACGCGTCCCGGTAGCGGGCCATCGTGTGTTGCGTGCCGAAGAAATGCCCCCCCGGGCCCGCCTCGAGGATCGCATCGAGCGCGAAGTCCTCATCGGTCGCACCCACCGGCTGGAGCATCTCGGCGACCATCTGCAGCTGCTCGACGTCCAGGATGAACTTCTCGAAGCTCGCCGACAGTCCGCCCTCGAGCCAGCCGGCGGCGTGCAGCACGAAATTGGCACCACCGACCAGC
>JAGWPY010000107.1 GCA_028870275.1 Gammaproteobacteria bacterium
CCACGACTTCGATCGGTTCGAGGAGCACGCCCAAGAGTCGCTGCGTCGCCTGACCCATCGTCACGAGGCGGCGGTCGAGCACTTGTTGCGCGATCATGCCGATCTCGTCGAGGCGGATCCCGATGGGGATCCGGTCGTCCGCGGGCAAATCCTGGCGTCGTTTCCGAGTGAGGCGGCGCTGTCGCAGGCGTTGGCGCTCGGTTTCTCGATACGCCGGGATCATCGGCTGCCCGCCCTGGGATTGCACTTGGCCGTACTCGTCGATCCTCCGCACTGGTCGCTCGGCAAGTCCTTGCGAGCGCTGCGACGGACCATACCGACGGGCACGTTCGATTACGATCAGATTTACTTCGCGAGTGGCGGCGCACGCGCGGGTCCGCGCGGCGACACCGCGACGCCCGCCTCTGGCGAGGCGTCCCGGGCTGCGCATGCCTTACCCGCGATCGGCCTCGTCGACACGGGAATCGACGTGCACGACCGGGCCTTTCACCGTTCGATCGTACATACCTGGGGTTGCGGGGGTAGCGCACATCCTGCGGCCCATGGCACCGGAGTCGCGTCCTTGCTGGTGCGCCGGATGCCGGCCGAACTGTACGCCGCGGACGTCTATTGCGGCGCGCCGACCGGAGGCTCGGCCGATGCGCTCGTGGGCGCGCTCGCGTGGCTGGCGCAGCAGCGCGTACCCGTGATCAACGTGAGTCTCGTCGGCCCCAGGAATCTATTGCTCGCGCGGGTCGTCGGCGCCCTGATCGACCGGGGTTACGTGATCGTCGCGGCAGTCGGCAACGATGGACCGGCCGCGCCACCGCTCTATCCGGCCGCGTATCCGCACGTGGTCGGGGTCACCGCGGTCGACCGTGATCGGCACGTTCTACTCGAAGCGGAGCGCGGTCCACAGGTCACGTTTGCCGCGGTCGGCGACGACCTCGACATCGCCACGATCGGCGATCGCACGCAGAGCGCACGCGGCACCTCGTTCGCGGCACCGACGGTGGCGGCGCTGTTCGCCGGACTGATGGACGCGCCGGATCCGAACGCGGCCGCCGCGGCGCGCGCCACATTGATCCGCCGAGCGATCGATCTGGGCGCGCGTGGCTGGGATCCGATCTACGGCTACGGCCTGTTGGCCGGGCGCTGATCCGATCGGGCGCTCGGCGCCCGGTCGGACGACGGACCGGTCGTTCAGCGCCGCTTCGCGGACTTCTTGCCCGCCGTCTTCTTGACCGGCCGCTTCGCCGCCGCGCGCCGCGGCGACGCCTTGACGGGCGCACGGCTCTTGGCCGCGGCCGGTCGCGCCGAGACCGCGGATCCCTTCGCGTCCGCCGGTTTGTCCGCCGGCTTTTTCGCGCCGTCGCTTGCTTCCGTGGCCTTCGAGGCCGCTGGTTCGCTCTCGCCTTTCTTGGCCTCGCCCTCCGGCCGCTCGGCGAGATTGCGCTTGCTCTCCTGGTCCGACTTGAAATCGGTCTCGTACCAGCCACCGCCTTTCAGCCGGAACACCGGCGCCGACATCAGCCGCGTGAGCGTGCTCTTGCCGCAGGCCGGACATTTCTTCAGGGGCGCATCGTTGACCTTCTGCATGGCCTCCAGGTGGTGGCCGCATTGTTTGCATTGGTATTCGTAGAAAGGCATGACGTCCTCTTGCCGATCGGTGATCCTCGCCGCCGCGCCCGCGCGCACCGTTCGAGACGGCGCGGACGGGCGCGGCGGCATCCTCCAACGAAGCGCAGGCTCAGTGCAAGCGCTCCTTTTCGAAGACCAGCTCCGAGCGCTTCATCTTCGCGACGATCAGGTCGCCGGCGACGAAATCGCCCTTCAGGATCCGCTGGGCGAGCGGATTCTCGATCTGCGCCTGGATCGCCCGCTTGAGCGGGCGGGCGCCGTAGACCGTGTCGAAGCCGGCCTCGCCGATCTTGTCGCAGGCCTCCTCGTCGAGCCGCAGCTGTATGTCGCGCGCGGCGAGCCGCTGGCGCAGGCGCGCGAGCTGGATGTCGACGATCGCGCGGATCTCGGCGCGGCCGAGCGGGTGAAACACCACGATCTCGTCCACCCGGTTGATGAACTCCGGGCGGAAATGCTGGCCGACCACCTGCAGCACCGCGGCCTTCATCTTCGCGTAGTTCGCCTCGCCGGCGAGTTCCTGGATCACCTGACTGCCGAGGTTCGAGGTCATGATCACGACCGTGTTGCGAAAATCCACGGTGCGGCCCTGGCCATCGGTCAGGCGACCGTCGTCGAGTACCTGCAGCAGCACGTTGAACACGTCCGGATGCGCCTTCTCGATTTCATCCAGCAGGATCACCGAGTACGGCCTACGGCGCACCGCTTCGGTCAGATAACCGCCCTCCTCGTAGCCGACGTAGCCCGGCGGCGCGCCGATCAGGCGCGCGACCGAGTGCTTCTCCATGAATTCCGACATGTCGATGCGCACCATCGCCTCTTCGGTGTCGAACAGGAATTCGGCAAGCGCCTTGCAAAGCTCGGTCTTGCCGACACCGGTCGGCCCGAGGAACATGAACGAGCCGGTCGGGCGGTTCGGGTCGGCGAGACCGGCGCGCGAGCGACGGATCGCGTCGGCGACCGCTTCGACCGCCTCGCGCTGACCGACCACGCGCGCCTCGAGCACCTCCTCCATGCGCAGCAGCTTCTCGCGCTCACCCTCGAGCATCCGCGCCACCGGGATCCCGGTCCACTTCGAGACGATCTCGGCGATCTCGGTGTCGGTCACCTCGTTGCGCAGCAGCTGGGTCGGCTTCTGCTCCGCCTCCAGCGCCTTGGCGAGCCGTTGTTCGAGTTCCGGGATGCGCCCGTACTGCAGCTCGGACATGCGGGCGAGATCCTGGGCGCGGCGGGCCGCGTCGAGGTCGGTGCGCGCCCGCTCGAGCTCTTCCTTGATGTGCGCGGCGCCCTGCACCGAGGCCTTCTCGGCCTTCCAGACCTCCTCGAGATCCGCGTACTCCTTCTCGAGCCCTTTGAGCGTGTCCTCGAGCGTCGAGAGGCGCTTGCGCGAGGCCTCGTCGTCCTCCTTCTTGAGCGCCTCGCGCTCGATCTTCAGCTGGATGATCCGCCGGTCGAGCTTGTCGAGCGCCTCGGGCTTGGAGTCGATCTCCATGCGGATCAGCGCGCCGGCCTCGTCGATCAGGTCGATGGCCTTGTCTGGCAACTGCCGGTCCGCAATGTAGCGATGCGAGAGTTGCGCGGCCGCCACGATGGCCGGATCAGTGATCTCGATGCCGTGGTGCACTTCGTAGCGTTCTTTCAGGCCGCGCA
>JAGWPY010000108.1 GCA_028870275.1 Gammaproteobacteria bacterium
GCGCAGCGCGCCGTGTCCGGGGTGGGACACGGCACGCTGCGGCTCTCGATCGGGATCGAGGACCGCGACGACCTGATCGCGGACCTCGGGCAGGCCCTGGACCAGGCCTTCGCCTAGCCGGCGACGCGCGACGCAGTGCCGCGCGAGCGAGCCTTCAGAGGTTGCCGATCAAGCGATCGGCGAACTCGCTGCACTTGACCTCGGTGGCGCCGGGCATGAGACGCGCGAAGTCGTAGGTCACGGTCTTCTGGCCGATGGTCTTGTCCATCGCGCCGACGATGGCGTCGGCGGCCTCGGGCCAGCCCATGTAGCGCAGCATCATCTCGCCGGACAGAATCAGGGAGCCGGGATTGACCTTGTCCAGGTTGGCATACTTGGGAGCGGT
The DNA here is from genome assembly GCA_028870275.1 of Gammaproteobacteria bacterium. Lineage (GTDB taxonomy): Bacteria > Pseudomonadota > Gammaproteobacteria > Steroidobacterales > Steroidobacteraceae > Bog-1198. The sequence goes on from JAGWPY010000108.1 coordinate 386, forward strand.
GCCGTGCGTCGCCTCGAACACCGCATGCCCGGTCAGGTAATTGATGTTGCCGCCGGGGGCGATGCCGATGCCGCCCACCTGCGCGGCGAGCGCATCCGAGAGGTAGTCGCCGTTCAGGTTCATGGTCGCGATCACGTCGAACTCGTCGGGCCGCGTGAGCACCTGCTGCAGGGTGATGTCGGCGATCGCGTCCTTGATGATGATCTTGCCGGCCTTCTTCGCCTCGTCCATCGCCGCGTTCGCGGCCTTCTCGCCGCTCTGCGCCTTGATGCGCTCCCACTGTTCCCAGGTGAAGGTGCGGTCGCCGAACTCGCGCTCGGCGAGCGCGTACGACCAGTTGCGGAACGCGCCTTCGGTGAACTTCATGATGTTCCCCTTGTGCACGATGGTCACGCTCTTGCGGCCGTTGGCGATCGCGTACTGCACCGCCGAGCGGAACAGCCGCTCGGTGCCGTCCTTCGAGGCGGGCTTGAGGCCGATGCCGGAGCTCGCCGGGAAACGGATCTTGTCGTACTGCTTCGGGAAGTTCTCTTTCAGCAAGGCGAGGAACTTGGTGCAGTCGGCGGAGCCGGCTTCGAATTCCATGCCCGCGTAGATGTCCTCGGTGTTCTCGCGGAAGATCACCATGTCGACCTTTTCCGGCGCGCGCACCGGCGAGGGCACGCCCTTGAACCAGCGTACCGGGCGCAGACAGACGTACAGGTCGAGCATCTGGCGCAGGGCGACGTTCAGGGAGCGGATGCCGCCGCCCACCGGCGTGGTCAGCGGGCCCTTGATCGAGACGAGGTAGTCGCGGCAGGCCGCGACGGTCTCCTCGGGCAGCCAGGAATGATAGAGCGTGTTGGCCTTCTCGCCGGCGAACACCTCCATCCAGTGAATCTTGCGTTGGCCGCCGTAGGCCTTGGCGACCGCCGCGTCGAGCACGCGCACGCTCGCGCGCCAGATGTCCCGGCCGGTGCCGTCGCCTTCGATGAACGGTATAATCGGCTGGTTCGGTACGTGCAGTTTGCCGTTCGAGATCGTGATCTTCTCGCCGCCGGCGGGCGGCTTCAAACTGACGGGCTTGGCCTCTGGCATTCGCGGGCTCCTCTAGGAGTGACGGCCCGCAATGCTAGCATGCGGGCCCGGAGGCTCGCATTTGCGCACACTCAGATCGACTCCCGCGCGCGACGGCTTCCGCATGCCCGCGGAGTACGAACGTCACGACGGCTGTTGGATGCTCTGGCCCGAGCGGCCCGACATCTGGCGCGCGGGCGCCAAGCCCGCCCAAGCGGCCTTCGCCGCGGTCGCGGCCGCGATTCAGTCCAGCGAGCCGGTGACGGTCGGGGCCTCGGCCGCGCAATACGAGAATGCCTGCGCGAGACTGCCGTCCGGCGTGCGGGTGGTCGAGCTCTCGATGAACGATGCCTGGGCGCGCGATACGGGACCCACGGTCGTGGTCGATGCGAACGGCCGGCGCCGCGGGGTCGATTGGCCGTTCAACGCCTGGGGAGGCCTCGGCGGCGGCCTCTACTTCCCCTGGGATCTCGACGATGCGGTCGCCGGCAAGATCCTCCAGGTCGAACGCCTGGACCGCTACCGCGCGCCCTTCGTGCTCGAGGGCGGCGCGATCCACGTCGACGGGCAGGGGACCTGCCTCACGACCGAGGAGTGCCTGCTGAACGCGAACCGCAATCCGCGACTCTCGCGCGCCGAGGTCGAGCAGGGTCTGCGCGAGTATCTCGGCGTCAGCAAGGTGATCTGGCTGGGGCAGGGCGCCTACCTCGACGAGACCGGCGGCCACATCGACGAGCTCGCCTGCTTCGTGAAGCCCGGACACGTGCTGCTCACCTGGACCGAGGACCGGCGGGATCCTCAATACGCGATCTCCCGCGATGCGCTCGCGCGGCTGACGGCCGCCCGCGACGCGCGCGGCCGGCGGCTCACCGTGCACAAGATCCTCCAGCCGGGCCCGCTAAACATGACCGAAGAGGAGGCCGCGCTGATCGACCTGCGCCGCGGCAGCCGACCGCGGCTCGCGGGCGAACGGCTGTGCGCCTCCTACGTCAATTTCTACGTCGGCAACCGGGCCGTGGTGATGCCGAGGCTCGACCCGCGGCGCGACGCCGCCGCGGGGCGGATCCTCAAACGGCTGTTTCCAGGCCGACGTGTGATCGGCGTGGACACCCGCGAGGTCCTGCTCGGCGGCGGCAACATCCACTGCATCACCCAGCAGATCCCGCGGGCGGTCGCCCCCCGCCGATGAACTTTGCCGCGCGGGCGCTTTCGAAAGCCTTTATTCTAACGTCCCAAGAACCCTTCCCCCTCCCCGACCATCATCAGTGGATAGTGCCGTGTACTCATCGTTTCGCCACCTGTTCAAGTACCTGACGCTCGCCGCGGCCGCCGTTGCCGCGACCGGCTGCAGCCACAACAACTACCAGAGTGGCTATGGGGTGGTCTGGGTGACCGTCACCGCCGAGCCCGGCAGTTTCGCGGGCTACATCGTCAATCTCGACTCGATCACCCTCACGGACAAGGCCGGCAATTCCTACACCGCGCTTGCCACCGTCGAACCGGTCGATCTGACCCGCCTCGGCGGCTATGCCGAGCTCTGGGGCAGCGCGACCGTGCCGGTCGATACCTACGTTTCCGCGACCGTGACTCTCGATTACACCAACGCGGTGGTCTCGGTCCCGCAGGCCGGCGTACCGCAGAAGGCGACGGTGGTCGGCACGACCGGCACCGCGGTCACGACGGTCACGGTGACCACCAAGCTCGATCCGAACAATCCGCTCGTGCTCACGGCGAGCTATGCGACCAGCAACGCACAGCGCCTCGCGCTCGATTTCAACCTGCCGGCCGGCAATTCGATCAACACGAGCACTTCGCCGGCCACGGTGACCGTGAACCCCTACGTGACCGCCGCGGTCGCGCCGGCGGATTCCAAGCTGATCCGCGTACGCGGCCCGCTGATCAATTCGAGCGTCGGCCTCGGCACCTACACCATCTACGAGCGGCCTTTCTTCGACGAGGCCAGCAACATCGGCACCCTGTCGATGTTCAACGACGCGAACACGGTCTATACGATCAACGGGGTGATGTACCAGGGCTCGGCCGGTATGCAGCAGCTCTCCCAGGCTTCCGCCGGCACGACGCTCACGACCGCCTACACGACCTTCGAGCCGACCACGACGCCGACCGGCGTCGCCGGCAAGTTCAACACCGTGTACCTCGTCGCCGGCACCAGCCTCGAGACCTTCTACGCCCAGGTGCTCTCGGGCACCGTGGTCGCGCGCAGCGGCAATACCCTCACGGTGCGTGGCGCGACCGTCTGGGGACCCACCTTGAGTTTCACGACCGGGTACGCGGAGTTCCTGGAGAACGATGCCCAGGTGCTGGTCGGACCCGGCACGATCGTGACCGCGGACGGCAACGCCCAGGCCACGGGCCTCAATTATCAATCGATCGGCGTCGGCCAGAAGATCGAGGCGATCGGCAGCTATTCGCTGTCCGGTTCCGGTGTCGTGACCCTGGATGCCTCGAGTGCGACCGCCGGCCAGGTGAGACTACAGAACACCGAGGCCTACGGCCCTCTGCTCACCGGCGCGGCCGGCAGCGGTACGATCACGCTCGATGCCCTCGCCGGCTGGCCCGCGAGCGTGTTCAATTTCGCCGGCACCGGCAGCACCAGCGCGAACGACAGCAGCGCGGCCGCCTATCGCCTGGCGACCGGCACGACGGATCTGTCGACGGCCGCGGCCGCGACGCCGATCTTTGCCGAAGGCTATGTGAACGCCTTCGGCGCCGCGCCCCCTGATTTCAATGCGGCCTCGATCGTGCCGGAATCGGCGATGCCCGCGAGCCTGCGCGTGACCTGGAGCGGCGGCGGCACCACGGTGCCGTTCACCGGGTTGTCGAGCGGCGGCTTCGCGGTCGATCTCGGCAACGCCAATCTCGCCAGCGCGACCATCGTGATCGGCGGCGAGGTGATCGATCTGCACAGCCTGCCGGCCTCGCCGCAGGTGGTGCCGACCGCTACCCCGGTCTCGACGACCTACTCGCCGGCGTTCTCGCTCGGCAACGCGGCCAACGGCATCAGCACCTACTCGTCCTTCAGCAGCTATGCCGGTGCGGTGACCTCGGGCGTGACCACTTCCGCCGAAGCGCTGTCCCTCGAGGCGCGCGGCACCTACGACCGGGCGACGAACACCTTCACCGCCGACACGGTCAATCTGGTGCTCTAGCGGACCTTCACCGGTCCCTGTCCATGGGCAGGTTCGCGGCAGGCATCGTCTCCCTCGTGGCGCTGCTCGCCGCCGCGGCCCATGCCGCGCCGCCTGCGGCGAGCGACGCCGCCGCGGCGGGCGCCAGGCTCGATACGCATCGGCCCCGCATCTGTCTGGTGTTGTCGGGCGGCGGCGCTCGCGGACTCGCGCAGATCGGCGTGCTCGAAGTGCTCGAGCGCTTGCGGGTGCCGATCGACTGCGTCGCCGGCACCAGCATGGGCGCGGTCATCGGCGGGTTGTATGCGAGCGGCATGACGCCCGAGCAGATCGACCATGCGGTGCGCACGCTCGACTGGCAGGAGGCTTTCCGTGACCGGCCACCGCGCCAGGACCTCGGCTTCCGCCGCAAGCAGGACGATCGCAACTTCCTCGTGCGCCTGCCGATCGGTCTCAAGCATGGTCGCTTCCTGTTCCCGAAAGGTCTGATCGAGGGGCAGAAGCTGCAGGAGACCTTGCGCCGCCTGACCCTGCCTGACCACGCGATCCGGGATTTCGACCGCCTGCCGACGCCGTTCCGGGCGGTCGCCACCGATCTCGAGACCGGTGAGGCCGTGGTGCTCCACGACGGCGACCTCGTCGAGGCGATGCGCGCGAGCATGTCGGCCCCGGGTCTGTTCGCCCCGGTCGACTCGCACGGACGCTTGTTGGTCGACGGAGGACTCGCCGAGAACCTGCCGATCGACGTGGCCCGGCGCATGGGTGCGGACGTATTGATCGTCGTCGACGTGTCCTTCCCGCTACAGAAGCGCGCGCATCTCGACTCGGCCCTGGCGATCTCGAACCAGATGCTGGCGATTCTGGTGCGCCGCGACGCCGAGCGCCAAAAGCGCACACTCGGCGCGCGGGACGTGCTGATCGAACCCGATCTCGGGCTCACCGGATCGGCGGATTTCCAGGTCGCCGCGCAGACCATCCGGCTCGGCGCCGAGGCCGCGCTCGCGATGCGCACGCGGCTCGCGGCGCTCTCGGTCGATCCGGCCGCCTATCGCCGTTATGTCGAGCGCCGCGAGCGGTCGGCGGTCGGGGCGCGACCGATCCGCTTCGTGCGGGTCGATGCCGCCTCGAAGCCTTACGAGAAGACCATCCTGGCGATCATGCGGCCGTTGATCGGCAAGCCGCTCGACGCGGCGCGCATCGCGCGGGGCGTGACCGAGCTGGACGGACTCGGCCTGTTCGAGTCCGTCGACTATCGCGTGGTGAGCGAAGGGCAGGGCGATGGTCGACGCGAGGGCATCGAAGTGCGGGTGCGCCGCAAGTCCTGGGGACCCAACTACGTGCGCTTCGGTTTGAACCTGCAGGACGATTTCCAGGGCGACAGCCAGTACAACGCCGCCGTGAGATTCCTCAAGACCGAGGTCAACGGTCTGGGCGCGGAATGGCTCACCGACCTTCAGATCGGCAGCAACCCCAAGGCCTATACCGAGTTCTACCAGCCCCTGTCGGCGCGCCGGCGCTGGTTCGTCGCGCCGAGCGCGCGCGTGGAGATGCGCGACCTTCGGGTCTATGCCCGCGACGTGGAGATCGCCGACTTTCGCGAACGCGAGGCCGAGGCGGACTTCGACGTCGGCCGCGAGCTCGGCAACTGGGGCGAGGTGCGCCTCGGCGTGCATCGGGTCAACGGCAATTCGCGGGCGCGGTTCGGCGACCCGACCCTGGTCGACCGCAATTTCAACAACGGCGAGCTCTTCTTCAAGTTCAGCTACGACCGCCTGGACAGCGTCGATTTTCCGCGCTCGGGCCAGACCTCGTCGCTGCAGTGGGACGCCTATCGCAGCGACCTCGGCTCCGACCTCGCCGCCGACCGCTTGAGCGCCAACTGGCTCATGGCCCGCTCGCGCGGCCGCGATACGTTGATGCTCTGGACCTCGGCCGGCACGACGCTGCGCAATACGATCAAGCCCACCTCGCTGCAGGACTTCTTCACGCTGGGCGGCTTCCTGAATCTCTCGGGACTCGCCGCGCAATCGCTGAACGGACCCACCTATGCGATCGGGCGCGGCGTCTACTTCCGGCAGATCGGCCACGGCGGCGAGGGCCTGCTCGAGTTCCCGGCCTATCTCGGCATGTCGTTCGAGGCGGGCAATGTCTGGCAGCAGCGCGGCGAGGTCGGCTGGGGAAGTGCGCGCAAGGACGTCTCCGTGTTCCTCGGGCTCGACACCTTCCTCGGGCCCCTGTACCTCGGCGGCGGCTACGACACCCGGGGAGTGAGCGCCTACTACCTGTTCCTCGGCCGCACCTTCTAGAGGGTGCGCGGCGGGCGGCGCGGGGTTTCGCGGCTAGATGCCGCGGCTCTGGCTGAGCTTCTCGACCTTCTCGAACAGCAGAGCCGGAGCATCGCCGGGGCGGGAGTACTCGTGCTTGCGGGCCATGTCCTGAAGGCACCGATCGCGCTCGGCGGCGCTCGCGAACCAGTGGGTGCGCTGCCAGTCCGCGCCGAGCAGCTTGCCGAACGGATCGCCCGCCTTCAGCCGGACCACGACGCCATAAGGACGCGGCTGCTCGGGGAGCGGATCGACCAGATTGTGTTCATTGGCGATGCCCATGGGCCGGGGAGACTAGCGCAATCGCCGTCCCGCCGCCAGACGATCCTAAGGCGCGAAGTCGCGTGCTAGACTCCGCGGCCGGTCAGGCAGGGGCGGCTCGATGGCATCCTCGTATACGGCATCCGACATCGAAGTTCTGAGCGGGCTCGACCCGGTGCGCCGCCGCCCCGGGATGTACACGGACACGACCCGCCCCAATCACCTCGCGCACGAGGTGATCGACAACAGCGTCGACGAGGCGCTCGCCGGCCACTGCCGCAACATCCGCGTGAGTCTCCACAAGGACGGCTCGATCGAGGTCGAGGACGACGGCCGCGGCATGCCGGTCGACATCCATCCGAAGGAGAAGATCAGCGGCGTCGAGCTGATCCTCACGCGCCTGCACGCCGGCGGCAAGTTCAACGACCGCAACTACCAGCACTCGGGCGGCCTGCACGGCGTCGGTGTGTCGGTCGTCAACGCGCTCTCGAAGCACCTCGAATGCTGGGTGCGGCGCGGCGGCAAGGAATACAACATCAGTTTCGCGAACGGCCGACCCGCCTCGAAACTCGAGGTCGTCGGCGAGGTCGCCAAATCCCGCACCGGCACGACCATTCGCTTCTGGCCGGACCCGCAGTATTTCGACACCGACAAGTTCGCCGTGCCGAAGCTCCGGCAGGTGCTGCGCGCGAAAGCCGTACTCTGCCCGAACCTGCGGGTGAGCCTGTACAACGAGGCGACGGGCGAGACCGAGGAGTGGTTCTACACCGGCGGCCTGCACGAATATCTCGCCGAACAGCTCGGCCAGGGGCGCTGGCTGCCGGCCGAGACCTTCTACGGCCGCCGCGACGTCGACGGCGGCACGCTCGAATGGGCCTTCGCCTGGGTGCTGGAGAGCGCGCAGGCGGTCACCGAGAGCTACGTGAACCTGATCCCGACCGTCGAGGGCGGGACGCACGTGAATGGTCTGCGATCGGGCGCCTGCGACGCGGTGCGCGAATTCTGCGAGTTCCGCAACCTGGTGCCGCGCGGGATCAAGATCTCGCCGGAAGACGTCTGGGACGGCGTGAGCTTCGTGCTGTCCCTGAAGATGCGCGAGCCACAGTTCGCCGGGCAGACCAAGGAGAAGCTCTCCTCGCGCGAATCCGCGGGCCTGGTCCAGGGCGTGATCCAGGACGCCTTCGCGCTCTGGCTCAACCAGCATCCCGACCAGGGCGAACAGATCGCGCAGCTGGCGATCGCCAACGCCCAGCAGCGCGCCCGCGACAGCCAGAAGGTCGCTCGCAAACGCGTGGTCGCGGGTCCCGCGCTGCCCGGCAAGCTCGCCGACTGTGTCAGCCAGGATCCGCAGCGCGGCGAACTGTTCCTCGTCGAGGGCGACTCGGCCGGCGGCTCGGCCAAGCAGGCGCGTGATCGGGTCACGCAGGCGATCATGCCCCTGCGGGGCAAGATCCTGAACACCTGGGAGGCCGATGCGCGCGAAGTCCTGCAGTCCCAGGAAGTGCACGACATCGCGGTCGCGATCGGCGTCGATCCGGGAGCCACCGATCTCTCGGGGTTGCGCTACCACAAAGTCTGCATCCTCGCGGACGCCGACAGCGACGGGCAGCACATCGCCACCCTGTTGTGCGCGCTGTTCCTCCGCCACTTCCGCCCGCTGGTCGCCGCGGGGCACATCTACGTGTGCATGCCGCCGCTCTACCGGATCGATGCCGGCAAGCAGGTCGCCTACGCGCTCGACGAGGCCGAGCGCGACGCGGTGATCGCGCGGTTCGCCGCCGAGAACGCCCGGGCGAAGCCGGTCGTGACCCGTTTCAAGGGATTGGGCGAGATGAGTCCGGTGCAGTTGCGCGAGACCACGATGGCCCCGGCGACCCGCCGACTCGTGCAGCTGCGCATCGACCCGGCCGACGGCCCGGACCAGATGCTCGACATGCTGCTCGCCAAGAAGCGCGCGGCGGACCGCCGCGAATGGCTCGAGACCAAGGGGAATCTCGCTCGTCTATGAAGGACCAGGAACTGAACTTCGAGGGCGTCGAGTCGGAGTCGATGAAATCCTTCGCGGAGCGCGCCTACCTCGACTACTCGATGTACGTGATCCTCGACCGCGCGCTGCCGAACCTCGGCGACGGCCTGAAGCCCGTGCAGCGGCGGATCATCTACGCGATGAGCGAGCTCGGTCTCGCCGCGGGCGCGAAGCACAAGAAGTCGGCCCGCACCGTGGGAGACGTGATCGGCAAGTTCCACCCGCACGGCGATTCGGCCTGTTACGAGGCCATGGTGCACATGGCCCAGGACTTCGCCTACCGCTATCCGATCGTCGACGGCCAGGGAAACTGGGGTTCGACCGACGATCCGAAGTCGTTCGCCGCGATGCGATACACGGAGTCGCGGCTGACGCGTTACGCGGCTCTCCTTCTGCAGGAACTGGGCTCCGGCACGGTCGACTGGGCGCCGAATTTCGACGGATCGCTCGAGGAGCCGACGCTCCTGCCGGCGCGCGTGCCGAACCTCCTGCTGAACGGCGGCTCGGGGATCGCGGTCGGCATGGCGACCGACATCCCGCCGCACAACCTGCGGGAGATCGTCGCCGCCTGCGTCGCGCTGATCGACGATCCGGAAATTTCCACCCGCAAGCTGATGAGCTTCGTCAAGGGCCCCGATCTGCCGACCGGCGCCGAGATCGTCACGCCGCGGTCGGAACTCGCGCAGATGTACGAGAGCGGAGCGGGGAGCTATCGGGCGCGCGCCACCTATTCGATCGAGGACGGCGAGATCGTGATCGACGCGCTGCCCTTCCAGGTCTCGGGCGCGAAGGTGCTCGAGCAGATCGCCAACCAGATGCGCGCCAAGAAGCTGCCGATGGTCGAGGATCTGCGCGATGAATCCGACCACGAGAAGCCGACGCGCCTGGTGATCGTGCCCAAGTCGAACCGCGTCGACGTCGAGGCCCTGATGGCGCATCTGTTCGCGACCACGGACCTCGAGCGCAACTACCGCGTCAACCTGAACGTGATCGGCCGGGACGGCCGACCGCGGGTGATGGGGTTGAAGGAACTGCTGCTCGAGTGGCTCGAGTTCCGCAAGGCGACGGTCACGCGCCGGCTCGAATACCGCCTGGCGAAGGTGGCCGCGCGCCTGCACATCCTCGACGGCTTGCTGATCGCCTTCCTCAATCTCGACGAGGTGATCCGCATCGTGCGCACCGAGGAGAGC
>JAGWPY010000109.1 GCA_028870275.1 Gammaproteobacteria bacterium
GCACAGCAGCAGCGCCAGCACGTAACGGAGCCTCGCCCCGGCGACGAACAGCACCGCGAAGCCGGTCGCGAAAAGCACCGTGGTCGCGCCGAAGTCCGGTTCGAGCATCAAGAGCGCCGAGGCGACCACGATCACGCCGATGGGCTTGCCGATACCCTCGATCGAGGCCTCCAGTTCGGTGCGCTTGCGCACGCAGTAGCTGCACACCCAATTCACGACCAGCACTCGAGCGAGTTCCGAGACCTGGAAGTTCGCCGGCCCGAGCCGCATCCAGCGCCGCGAGCCGTTCACCTTCGCGCCGAGCCCGGGGATCAGCACCAGCAACAGGAGCGTGAGTCCGCACAGCAGCAGGAATGGCGCGTACTGCTCCCAGAGCCGCGTCGGCACCCGCGTGACGAACCATGCGAAACCGACGCCGAGCAGACCGTAGAAGAACTGCCGCTCGAGGAAGTAGAACGGGTTGCCGTAGTCGCGGGCGGCGATCGACATCGACGCCGAGGTGACCATGATCAGCCCCACGAGGAACAACGCCGCGACCAGAGCGAGCGTGACCGGATCCCAGGCGAACGCCTGCCGGTCGCGGGCACGCAGTCCGTAGGCCATCGCGGTCGCGCTCATGCGACCCTCCCGGAAAGGGCGCGCACCGCCGCGGCGAAAGCCTGACCGCGATGCGCATAGTCGCGAAACATGTCGAGGCTCGCGCAGGCCGGCGACAGGAGCACCGCATCGCCCGCGCGGGCGAGCCGCGCGGCGGCGGCGACCGCCTCCTCCATGCTGGTGGCGTGCTCGACCGGGCACACGCAGCCGATCGCGGCGCCGATCGCCGGCGCGTCCCGGCCGATCAGCACCGCTGCGCGGACCCGGCCGCGCAGGGCGCGCGCGAGCGGCGCGAAATCCTGTCCCTTGGCCAGGCCGCCGAGGATCATCACCAGCGGCCGGTCGCTGCCCTCGATCGCGGCGACGGTCGCACCGACGTTCGTGCCCTTGGAATCGTCGACGTAGCGCACGCCTGCGACGTCGGCGACCCACTGCGATCGGTGCGCGAGGCCCGCGAAGCTGCCGAGGGCGGCGAGCATCGGTGCGATCTCGAGTCCGGCGGCCTCGCCGAGGGCGAGCGCGGCGAGCGCATTGGCGGCATTGTGCCGCCCGGCGAGCTTCATGGCCGCGCACTCGAGCAGCGGCTCGCCCCGGCGCACGAGCCGCGCGCCGCCCGCCGCCTCGAGCACGGTGTAGTCGGCTTCGGCACTGCGCACCGAGAACGTCGTCGACGGCAGGTCATCGCGGCGCATCGCCATCACCAGCGCATCGTCGGCGTTCAGGACCGCCGCGGCCGCATGGTCGAAGATCCTCTGCTTCGCGCGCGCGTAGTCCGCGAGGCTCGCGTACCTATCGAAGTGGTCGGGGCTCAGGTTCAGCACGGTCGCGGCGCGCAGGGCCAGCGATTGGGTCGTCTCGAGCTGGAAACTCGACAGCTCGAGCACGTACAGGTCGGGCACCGGCCGTTCCAGCAGATCGAGCGCGGGCTCGCCGAGGTTGCCGCCCGCGAGCACCCGCCTACCCGCGGTCTGCGCCATGTGCGCGACCAGGCTGGTCACGGTGCTCTTGCCGTTGGTGCCGGTGATGCCGACCACCGGCGCACGCGCCTCGCGCGCGAACAACTCGACGTCGCCGATGATCTCGATTCCGCGGCTGCGCGCCTGCTGCGCGATCGGCTCCTCGAGCGAGAGCCCCGGAGACATGAGCACCTGCGAAGCGCCGTCGAGCAGCGAGAGGTCGATCCCGCCGAGACGCAGCTCGATGCGAGCGGCGAGCGGCCCGAGTTCGGCGAATCCGGGCGGCGCGGCGCGCGAGTCGGTCACGCGCACGGCGATGCCGCGGCGCAGGAGGTGGCGGACGCAGGAGGCGCCCGTTTTGCCGAGACCGACGACGACGGTGGCGCTCATCGGATCTTCAGGGTCGCAAGACCCGCCAGCACCAGGACGAAGCTGATGATCCAGAACCGCACGATGACCTTGGGCTCGGCCCAACCCTTCAACTCGAAGTGGTGGTGGATCGGCGCCATGCGGAACAGCCGCTTGCCGGTGAGCTTGAACGAGGCGACCTGCAGCATCACCGAGACGGTCTCGAGAACGAACACGCCTCCCATCACGAACAGCACGATCTCCTGGCGCACCATCACCGCCACGGTGCCGAGGCTCGCGCCGATCGCGAGCGCGCCGACGTCGCCCATGAAAACCTGGGCGGGATAGGCGTTGAACCAGAGGAAGCCGAGCCCTGCACCCACCAGTGAGGAGCTGAAGATCAGCACCTCGCCGACGCCCGGGATGTAGGGCATCTGCAGATAGGTCGCGAACTTGAAGTTGCCGGTCGCATAGGCGAACACGCCGAGCGCCGCGGCCACCATCACCGCGGGCATGATCGCGAGGCCATCGAGGCCGTCGGTGAGGTTCACCGCGTTGCTGGTGCCGACGATGACGAAGTACGAGAGCGCCACGAAACCGACCGCTCCCATCGGCACCGCAACCGACTTGAAGAACGGCACATACAAGGAGATCTCGGCGGCCGAGTCATGGAAGTGATAGAGCGCAACGGCCGCGGCGATCCCTCCCACCGACTGGGCGAGGTACTTGTAGCGCGCCGCGAGCCCCTTCGAATTGCCGACCACGAGCTTCAGGTAGTCGTCGTAGAAGCCGATCAGACCGAAGACCAGCGTCGTGGCGAGCAGGATCCAGACGAAGCGGCTGGAAAGGTCCGACCAGAGCAGCGTGCCGAGCGTGATCGATACCAGGATCAGGCCGCCGCCCATGGTTGGGGTACCCGCCTTCGGCAGATGCGACTTCGGTCCGTCGCTGCGCACCCGCTGGCCGATCTGATAGCGCGACAGCGCATCGATCATCCAGGGCCCCACGAACAGCGAGATCGCGAGCGAGGTGATCGCCGCCAGGATGCCGCGCAGCGTCAGGTACTGGAACACGTGGAACCCGGAGTAGCGGCGCGCGAGCAGTTCGGTCAGGTAGAGAAGCATCGCTTCAGCCCGTCCCTGCGGCCGATCCGGCCGGTCGTGCCGCGAGCGCCTCGACCACGCGCTCCAGCCGGTTCACGCGCGACCCCTTGACGAGGATCGTCACGCCTGCGGCGAGCTGCGCGTGCACGCGGTACACGAGCGCCTCCGGGTCGGCGAACCATTCGGCCCCCGCGCCGAAGGTCTCGACCGCGCGCATCGACAGCGGGCCGAGCGCGAACAGGCGGCTCACGCCACGCAAGCGTGCGTAGGCGCCGATCTCGGCGTGGCCCGCGGCCGCGCTCTCGCCGAGCTCTCCCATGTCGGCGAGCACCAGCCAGCGCGCGCCCTCGAGCTCGCCGAGGACGTCGAGCGCCGCGCGCACCGAACTCGGATTCGCGTTATAGGTGTCGTCGATGATCCAGCTGCCTCCGGCACCCGCCTTCAGCTGCAGCCGTCCCGGGACCGCGCGGAAATCGCCGAGACCCGCGACGATCTCCTCGAGAGTGGCACCGGCGGCGGCGGCGGCCGCCGCCGCCGCCGCGGCATTGACCACGTTGTGGAGCCCGCCGGCGTGCATCACGACCGGCGCCTCGCCGAGCGGACAGGCCAGGGTGAAGCGGATCCGGAATTCGCCTTGCTCGATTCCGGCGTGGGCGGCCCGGACGCGAAAGTCCGCGCCTTCCCCCAGTCCGAAAGTAACGGTGCGCCGGTCGGCGGCGAGCTGCCGCCAGTAGCCGGCGTAGGCGTCGTCGGCATTGATCACGGCGGTCGCATCGGCCGCGAGGCCTGCGATCGTCTCGCCCTCGCCTCGCGCCACCCCGTCGAGATCGCCGAACCCCTCGAGGTGCTCGGCGCCCGCGTTCGTGACCAGACCGACGGTCGGCTGGACGAGCGGCATCAGCGCCGCGATGTCGCCGAGGCAATTGGTGCCGATCTCGATCACCGCCGCGCGATGAGTCGCTTCGAGCCGCAGCAGCGTGAGGGGCACGCCGATGTGGTTGTTGAGATTGCCGCGGGTCGCGAGGCTCGCCCCGCCGCGCGCGAGGATCGCCGCGATCATCTCCTTCGTGGTGGTCTTGCCGTTGCTGCCGGCGACCGCGATCAGCGGCATCGTGAACTGCGCGCGCCAGGCCCGGGCGAGCGCCTGCAGCGCCCGCAGCGCATCGTCGACCACGATCAGCGGGATCGGCGCCGTCACCTCGCGCTCGACGATCGCCCCGGCGGCGCCGGCGGCGGCCGCGGCGGCGACGTAGTCGGCGCCATCGAATCGCGGTCCGTGCAGTGCCACGAACAGCGCCCCTGCGGCGAGCGAGCGACTGTCGGTCGATACGCCGGTAAAAGCGGCGCTCACGCCCCGCAATCGACCTCCCACCGCGAGTGCCGCTTCGCCGAGATCGCGCCTCATGCGGCCTCCTCGAGGACGCGGCGTGCCTCCTCGACGTCGCTGAACGCGCGCCGCTCGGCACCGTAGATCTGGTAGTTCTCGTGCCCCTTGCCGGCGATCAGCACCACGTCCGCGGAGGCCGCCTCGCCGAGCGCCGTGGCGATCGCAAGGGCCCGATCGTGGATCACGCGGGCGCGGCCGTCGCGGATGCCTGCGAGGATCGCCGCGACGATCGCCCCGGGATCTTCGCCGCGCGGATTGTCGTCGGTGAGCAGGATCCGGTCGGCCAATCGGTCGGCGATCTCGCCCATGAGCCGGCGCTTGCCCGGATCGCGGTCGCCGCCGCAGCCGAACACGCACCACAGCGCCCCGGCGCAGTGCTCGCGCAGCGCATCGAGCGCCTTGGCGAGTGCATCCGGAGTGTGCGCATAGTCGATCACCGCGAGCGCCCGGCCGCCGCGTTTGGCGGCGACGGCCTCCATCCGGCCCGGCGGCGGGGCACAGTCGGCGAGCGCCGCGGCCGCCTCGGCGAGCGATCCGGCGTCCCCCGCCAGACAGCCGATCGCGAGCAGCGAATTCTCGGCGTTGAAGCGCCCGATCAGCGGCGAGGCGAGCGTCGTCCGTCCGAAGGCACCATCGATTTCGAGGCGCGTGCCGCGTGGTCCCGGCAGGACCGCGGTCGCATACAGCGGCCTCCCGGGCGTCGCGGGCGTCCCGTCGAGCGACACCGCGGTGAGCGGCGTGCGCTCGCCGTGGCGCCGTGCGAGCGTGCGGCCGAACTCGTCGCCGACGTTGACCACCATGCGCTCGAGGCCCGCGACCTCGAACAGTCGCGCCTTCGCGGCGCCGTAAGCCGACATGCTGCCGTGATAATCGAGGTGATCGCGGGTGAGGTTGGTGAACGCGGCGCAGGTGAATCGCACGCCCTCGACGCGGTGCTGATCGAGTGCGTGCGAGGAGACTTCCATCGCGACCTCGCGCACGCCCCGGGCGCGCAGCGCGGCGAGCCGCCGATGCACGGTGATGGCGTCGGGTGTCGTGTGGGCCTGGGACTCGAGCGCGCCGACCGGCCCCCAGCCGACCGTGCCTAAGTACGCCGCGCTCGCGCCGAGACGCTCGTAGGCCTGGGCGAGCAGATAGGCGCTGGTGGTCTTGCCGTTCGTGCCGGTGATCCCGGTCACGTTCATCGACGCCGAAGGGCGGCCGAAGAAACGGTCGGCGATGCGCCCGGCGAGCCGCGACAGATCCTCGATCGGCGCGCAGTACGCGCCGGGGGGCGGGGGCGGCGCGTTGGCCGCCTCGTCGCGCTCCCAGAGCACGGCGATCGCGCCGCGACGCACCGCTTCGCCGGCGTGCTCGAGGCCATGCGCCGTTCGGCCGCGGAGCGCGAGGAACAGGCCGCCGGGCCGCACGTCGCGGCTGTCCAGCGTGAGATCGTTGACCGCCGGCGCCCCTTCCGGCAACTCCGCGAACCCCTGAAGCAGCGCGCGCAATTCGATCGGCCCCTGGCCCGCGGAGCGAGCGCTCATGGCGGCACCCCGACGCGTACGACCGTGGCCGCCGGCAGGTTCTCGAGATCGTCCGGCGGCACGTCGAGCAGACGCAGAGCACCGGTCATCACGCTCGAGAACACCGGCGCGGCCACGTCGCCGCCGTAGTATTCGCCGGCGCTCGGCTCGTCGATCACCACGACGGTGGCGAGCTTCGGATGCGAGGCCGGTACCAGGCCGGCGAACACCGCCATGTACTTGTTGGTCGAGTAGCCGCCCGCGAAGGACTTCCAGGCCGTGCCCGTCTTGCCCGCGACCTGGTAGCCGACGACCGCCGCCTTGGTGCCGGTGCCGCCGGCGTCCACGACGTGCTGCATCAGGCCGATCAGCGAGCGCGCGACGCCCGCGCGCAGCACCCGGACCCCGGGCACCGGACCGTCGACGCGCACCAGACTCACCGGGCGATCGAGCCCATAGGACCCGATGGTCGCGTAGGCGTGAGCGAGCTGCAGCGGCGTGACCGACAGCCCGTAGCCGTGCGAGAGCGTGGCGATGCCGATCGGCCGCCAGTGCGTGTAGTTGGTCAGGATGCCGGCCGATTCCCCCGGGAAGTCGCTGCCGGTGACCTGACCGAAGCCGAGATGAGTGAGCGTCTGCCAGATCAGCTCGGGTGGCAGCGACAGGGCGACCTTGGCGGCACCGACGTTGCTCGATTTCGCGAGGATGGTCGCGAGGTTGATCGGACCCAGGTCGTGTTCGTCCTCGAACACCTTGTCGGCGACCTTGAGGAATCCGGGCGAGGTATCGACGACGCTGTCGGCGCGATACAGCCCGGAGGTGAGCGCAGCGGCGATGATGAACGGCTTGACGCTCGAACCCGGCTCGAAGATGTCGGTCGCGGCCCGGTTGCGGTACAGCTCCGGCTCGAGCTGGTCGCGGTCGTTCGGATTGAACGAGGGCTGATCGACCATGGCCAGCACCTCGCCGGTGTCGCAGTCGATCACGGTCACCGAACCGGCGCGCGCCTTGTTCTCCTGAACCGCCGCCTTCAGCGCGCGGTAGGCGAGGTACTGGATCCTGAGATCGATGCTCGTCACCAGGTCGCGGCCGGGCCGCGGCGGACGGATCGTATCGACGTCCTGGACGTAGTGACCGTACATGTCCTGCAGGATGCGTTTCTCGCCGTCGACTCCGTTCAGCACCTGGTCGTAGCTCAGCTCCAGCCCCGATTGGCCGCGGTCGTCGATCGTCGTGAAGCCGACCACGTGGCCGGCGACCTCGCCGGCCGGATAGAAGCGCTGGTACTCGCGTGCGAGATAGACCCCCGGAATGCCCAGATCCTTGATCCGCGCGGCCTGGTCGGGCGGCATCTGCCGCACCAGGTAGAGGAATTCGCGGTCGAGGTTGCTGGTGATGCGGCGCGCCAGCCGTTGTTCGTCGATGTGCAGCGCGCGGGCGAGCTCGGGCAGCTGGTCGAGATTGTCGTGCAGCACCTTCGGGTTGACCCAGACGCTGTCGACCGGCGTGCTGATCGCGAGCGGCTCGCCGTTGCGGTCGAGGATCTCGCCGCGATGGGCCGCGATGGTCACCACCCGCAACGCGCGCTCGTCGCCCTGCTGCATGAGGAAGTGGCGGTCGACGAGCTGCAGTTCGACCGCGCGGGCGGCGAGCAGCGCCGCTCCGGTGAGCACCAGGCCGAGCACCAGCGCGGACCTCCAGCGGAAGGTCCTGAGGTGCCCGTCCTGATCGGTGCCGCGGGCCTTCACGGGCGCACGATCCGCACGTCCGCCGGCTGCGGCATGCTCATGTGCAGCTTCGCGCCCGCGGTCCGCTCGACCAGCGCGTTCGAGGACCAGGTGCTCTGCTCGAGTTCGAGCCGCCCGAGCTCGGTGTCGAGCGAATCGCGTTCGGCGTCGAGTTTCTCGAGTTTGGCGAACAGCTCGCGGGTGCGGAATCGCTCATAGACGACCGCGGTCGCGCTGCCGAGCACGGCGAACCACAACACCGGCAACAGCAGCAGCAGGATCCGTCGCCCGCTCATGCCGCGAGTTCTCCCTCGAGCCGCTCGGCGACACGAAGCCGTGCGCTGCGGGCCCGGGGATTGCCCGCGGTCTCCGCCTCGCCCGGCACGATGGGCTTGCCGACCAGCCGCAGCTTCGGCCGGGCGTGCGCCGGCACGTGCGGCAGACCGGCGTACATCGGATCCGGCGTGGCATGGCGCTGCATGAAACGCTTGACGATGCGGTCCTCGAGCGAGTGGAAGCTGATCACGGCGAGGCGCCCGTGCGGTGCGAGCCGGGCGAGCGCGGCGTCGAGCGCGAGCTCGAGTTCGCCGAGTTCGTCATTGACGTGGATCCGCAGCGCCTGGAACACGCGCGTCGCCGGATGCTTGTGCCGCTCGCGCGTCGGAGACACTCGCGCGATCATCTCGGCGAGCTGCAGGGTGCGACTGAACGGCGCGCTGCGCCGGTCGGCGACGATCGCCCGGGCGATGCGCATCGCGAACCGCTCCTCGCCGAGCTCGCGGAAGATGCGGGCGAGTTCGCGCGCATCGGCCGCGTTCACCACGTCGGCGGCGCTCGGGCCCCGGCCCGGGTCCATGCGCATGTCGAGGGGACCGTCC
>JAGWPY010000110.1 GCA_028870275.1 Gammaproteobacteria bacterium
GCCGGAGAGTCGGTCGGGTCGTAAAGCTGGCCATCGCGATCGGTCTCGAGGCGAGCGCACACGCGGCAATGGAGCCTGAGTCGCTGACGACCGTCTTTGCCTCCTCAAACGGCGACGTCGAAAACTGCCACGAGATCTGCGTTGCGCTCGCGGCGCCAGCGCGATCGATGTCGCCAACGCGCTTTCACAACTCCGTGCAAAATGCGCCCGCGGGCTACTGGGGGATCGCGACCGGAGCAATGGCACCGTCGACGATGATTTGCGCATACGATGGCAGTTTCGCCGCGGGACTTCTCGAAGCCAGTGCGCAAATCATCGGGGCGCAACGCCCGGTTCTACTGATTGCCTACGATGCCGACTACCCATTCCCGCTGCGTGAAAAGCGACCCATGCTCGATACGTTTGGCGTGGCCCTGGTGCTGTCGCCCGAGCGGAGCGAGCGGTCCGTCGCGGCATTGACGGTCGAATTATCCGATGGGCCGGTCGATTCGCTTGCGAATCCGCACTTGGAGCGGCTGCGAACGGGCACGCCCGCGGCGCGGGCGCTGCCGCTACTCGAATGGGTCGCGCGCGCGGTGGGTGGTTCGACTCGCTTGGAATATCTCGATGCGATGTCGCTTCAACTGGAGGTGCGCCCATGCTGAAGGGTCGTGCATGGATATCCGCGCACGTGCCCCATGCCGGAGAGATGTGTTTGCTCGACGAGGTGATGTTCTGGAATGCCGACCGAGTGCGGTGCCGGAGCGCCGCGCACCGGGTCGCCAGTCATCCGCTGCGGGCACATGGACGCCTCGGGGCGGCGTGCGGCATCGAATTCGCCGCTCAGGCGATGGCATTGCACGGCGCGCTGGTCGCGGCCGATTCGTGGACCGCGACCGGCATCGGTTTTCTGGCGAGCGTGCGCGAATTGACGATGCACGTGGCACGACTGGATGATCTCGAGCATGACCTGGTCGCGACCGCAGACCGGCTCGGCGGAGATCTCGCGACGGCGCTATACCAGTTCACGCTGTCGGCGGGTGACCGTCGACTCCTCGCCGGTCGGGCGACGGTGATTCTCGCACAGGCGGACACGGCTCCGAGCCCGCTGGGAGCGTCACGGTGAGCTCCGACGGAAAGCGAGCGCTCGTGACCGGAGGGAGCGGCGAGATCGGCGGGGCGATCTGCCGTCGGTTGGCGGCGGCCGGGCATAGGGTCTACGTGCACGCCAACTCGCAAGCGGAGCACGCAAAGCGGCTTTGCGACGAACTCGTCGCCGCGGGTGCCTGGGCGCAAGCGATCTCCTTTGACGTGACCAATGAGGCGGAAACACGACGCCAGCTCGATCTCATTCTCGAGGATGGCCCCATCCAAATACTCGTCAACAACGCCGGAGTACACGACGATGCGGTTTTTCCAGGAATGGAGAAGCGCCAGTGGCAGCGGGTGATCGACGTCAGCGTCGAGGGCTTTTTCAACGTGACCAAGCCACTGACCTTACCGATGATCCGCACCCGGTGGGGCCGCATCGTCTCGATTTCATCCGTCTCGTCGATCATGGGTAACCGCGGCCAGGTCAACTACGCGGCCGCGAAGGGTGCGATCAACGCGGCAACCCGCTCGCTCTCGCTCGAGTTGGCCAGCCGCGGCATCACGGTCAACGCGGTGGCGCCGGGCATCATCGATACGGCGGTAACCAACCAGGTGTTCGACGCACAGTCCATTGCGCGCCTGGTCCCTGTGGGTCGGGCCGGTCGTCCGGACGAGGTGGCGGATCTCGTGGGCTACCTCGTTTCGGACGCGGGTGCCTATATCACGGGTCAGGTGATTTCGATCAACGGTGGAATGATCTGACGGCGTTCGGATCAAATCCTGACACGAACGTCCCAACGGCTGCGTTCCGGAAGCGTGCCGTCGAATCCTGATACAACTCGAGCGGCCTCTGCGGCTTCACACCTCCGGACCACGACAGCGGGGGCGGTGCTCGGTGAGCGCGCGCCGGTCGTCAGCGCGCCGCCATCATCGAAGTCTCACAAACGCTCCGGCGCGACCATAGTAGAGTTCCGAAGCTGGGGTGGCAGGATTGCGAATCCGCGTCGGGAGGACCTTCCTTGAACATCGAACCGCCTGAATTGCCAGATGTGGTCATTCGTGACTTGCGGCGGTCCTTGCGCGGCGCCCTGCTGCTGCCGGACGATCCGGCGTACGCGCGTACGCGGCGGGTCTGGAATGCCGCGATCGACCGCCGGCCGGCGGCCATCGCGGCTTGTGCCGATGCCGAGGACGTTGCGCACGCGCTGCGTGTCACCGCGGACCACGGGCTCCCGGTCACCGTGCGCGGCGGGGGTCACAACGTCGCCGGCCGTGCGGTCGCCGACGGTGTGCTGATGATCGATCTGGCGGGACTGCGCGGGGTGACCGTGAATCCCGCGGCGGCCGTGGCCAGCGTGCAGGGAGGCGCGCTTTGGCACGATGTCGATGTGGCGACCGCCCGCCAGGGGCTGGCCACGACCGGCGGACTGGTCTCGAGCACCGGCGTCGGCGGCTTCACTCTGGGCGGGGGTACCGGTTGGCTGATGCGTCGGTACGGCCTCGCGATCGACAATCTCCTCGCGACGAACGTCGTGCTCGCCGATGGCCGGCTGGTGCGCTGCGACGCCGACGAGCACGCCGATCTGTTCTGGGGTCTACGGGGCGGCGCAGGCGGCTTCGGAGTCGTCACCACCTTCGAGTTTCGCCTGCATCCGCTGCGTCAGGTGCTGGCCGGTGTCCTGATCAGGCCGGCGACCGAGGCGGCGGAGGCGATCCGGGTCTTCCGCGACTTTACCGCCGGCGCGCCGGATGAGTTCTGCGGCATGCTCGTGCTCGCGCATGCCCCGCCCCTGCCGTTTCTCGATGCGGCCTGGCACGGGTGTCCCGTGGTGATTACCGCCGTGTGCTGGGCCGGAGACGTCGCGACCGGCGAGCGCGCGATCGAGCCGCTGCGAAGATTCGGTCGGCCGCTCGCCGATCACATCGGTCCGATGCCTTATCTGCAATGGCAGCACCTGCAGGATGGGGGCGCGCCGCTCGGCCGCTGCCAGTACTGGAAGACCGCGAGCTACGCGGCTCTGACGGACGGGCTCATTGCGAAGCTCGCGGACGCGGCGACGTCGCTGCCGACCCCGCAGAGCGAACTGCATCTGCAGCACCTGGGGGGCGAGGTAAGTCGTCGGCCACCCGAGGAGACCTCGTTCGCGCAGCGCCAAACCGCGTTCTTCGTGAATCTGATCGGCGTGACGCCATGGTCCGACGAGATGCCGGTGCTGCGCGAGCGCTCTCGGGCGCTGTACCGCGAGCTCGCTTCCGGGACGCTGCCCCGCCTATTGCCCAATTTCACCAGTGGCGACGACGGCGACCCGGCGGTCGTTGCCGAAGATGCAGTCACCACGCGACTGGCCGCGCTTCGACGGCGCTACGACCCGGGCGCGCGCTTCGGCTTGCGCTGAGAGGATCATCCTTCCCCGGCCGAGATGCGTGCGAGCAGCACGCCGGTCAGTTCCGCCGCCGCCTCCTGCCGGAGCGCCGTGCCGTTCCGCCATTCCTCCGCGAACTGCTCGGGCGGAACGGCCGCGCGCAGTTTCGTGAGCGTCCGTTCGTGGTGGTCGCGCCAGAAGTTGAACAGCGGCACCTCCGTGCGCTCGCGGATCCGCTGCGCAGCGCCGAGCTGTCGTATCGCGGCGGCGTAGTCTCGTCGGGTCGCGAGCAGGTACCCGCATCCCTCCATCGATCCGGCGACTCCGCGTAGATTGGCGACGCCGCTGCTCAGGCGCATCGCCTGCAGCCATTCGCGGGCGGCCGCCGGCTGATCGCCGAGTTCGAACTCCGCGAGACCTGCATACATACGGATGAAGTGGTGTTGATGCGGGTCGAAGCCCATCCCGCACGCCTGGGTCAGCTGCGCGAGCGCATCGGCGGCCTCGCCCCGGCTCAGCAGGATCCAGCCGCGGGCGAGGCCGGCGAGCCCGCCGAGCAGCCCGTCGCCGTGCTCGCGGTAACGCTGCTCGGTGATCTGGGCGTGCGGCTCGGCCTCCTGTGGGCGTCCCCAGTTGGCGAGTGCGAGCGCGTAATAGCCATGCGCGTAGCCTTCCGTCCACCAGTCGTCGTGCAAGGCCGCGATCCGGGCGGCCTCCGGCAGCAAGGATTCGACCTTGTCCGGTGCGATCGCCATGTGCATCAGAACGATCGCGTAGCCGAGCAGGCTGCGAGCGCGGTCCGGAGTCTCGTCGGCGCCGTCCTCGGCGAGCACTTGCTCGCACCAGTGGCGGTACAGCGTGTAGTTGCCGTGAATCTTGCCGTACAAGGCCAGCGAGCCGACGATGGGGAGCGCCAAGGGGCGCAGTCCCGGCGCAGCCATCGCGGTCGTCAGGGCGGCACCGATATTGCCTTCGTCCATCACCAACTGCCGCAGGCGATCTCCGACCCGCTGGCCGCGCAGATCGAGCTCGGCGGCCCGACACATGGCCACGATCGCGTGCAGGTGCGCGAGGCGGGCGGCCGGCTCCTCGCCCGCCTCCGTCAGGCGCGCGTGTGCGTACTCGCGCACCGTCTCGAGGAGACGGTAGCGTGGCGGCGAGGCGCTCGATACGACCGTGACCAGGGACCGTGCGACGAGTCCAGAGAGGAGGTCGACGGTCTCCGGGCCCTCGTGACCGAGCGATTCGCCGAGACTCACCGCCGTCTCCATCGACCAGCTGCGCACGAACAGACTGCAGTGGTCGAGGAGTCTGCGTTCGTCGACCGAAAGCAGGGAATAGCTCCATTCGAGCAGGCTGAGCAGGCTGCGATGGCGCCGATCGCGACCGGTGGCGTCGTTGCCGAGGAAGCGAAATCGCTGATCGAGCCGGTCGAGGACCTGTTTTGCGGACAGCAGCGCGAAGCGGGCCGCCGCGAGTTCCAGCGCGAGGGGCATGCCGTCCAGGCGGCGGCAGATCTGGGCGATATCGGCCATGTTGTCGGCCGAGAGGACGAACTCCGGAGCCACCGCCTGAATGCGCGCGATCAGCATCTGTACCGCCGGAGCACGGGCCACTCGTTCGAGATCCCCGGTCTCGCCGTCTGCGGCGGGTGGTACCGCCAGTGGCGGCATACGAATGAGTCGCTCGTCGGCGAAGCCGAGCGGCTCCTGCGAGGTCGCGAGGAATTTGAGCTCGGTGGTGGCGCGCAGCAGGCTGACGACCCGCGCCCCGATCTCGGCCGAGATGCGGTCGCAGTTGTCGAGAACGATCAGGGCCTTGCGCGACTCGAGCACGGCGGACAGCTTGCCGAGGAGTGACTCCTCCCGGGTCGAACGAACCGCGAGCGTCGCCGCGAACGCCTCCAGCCAGTCCTCACCGTGCGCGACGTCGACCAGGTCGAAGAACCAGACGCCGTCGGGAAATTCCGGGGCGGCACGGCGCGCAGCCTCGAGCGCGCATTGCGTCTTGCCCATGCCGCCGCTGCCGATCACGGTGACCTCGCGGCTCTGAGCGAGTCGCATGGCGATCGCAGCGAGCTCGTCCTCGCGGCCGATCAGTGCCGCGATCCGCGCCGGCACGCGTGCATTGGCCGGCGGTGCGAATCGCGCCGCGACGCGCGAGGCGAGCGGTTCGATCGGTCCGACGAATCGGTATCCGGACCCGTGAACCGTCTGGATGAAGCGAGGATCCTCGACGTCGTCGCCGAAGGCGCGCCTCGCCAGAGCGATCGTGCGATTGAGGGTCGAGGGCGTCACGTAGCGATGACCCCAGACCGCGTCCAGCAGCTCGTGCCGGGTGATCAGGGTGCCGGGCTTGGCGAGTAGTTGCGCGATCACCGCGAAAACGCGCGGCTCGAGCGCCACCTCGCGCTCTTCGTCCAGGAACCGTCGTTCCGCGACGTCGATCTTGAACCGGTCGCAACGAAAACTGGTCGGCTCCACGCTGCCGTGCTCCCCCGAGGCGCCAGTCCCTCGGGTCCGATGCTACACCCAAGCCCGGTGCTCGGGTGAGGGCGCCGGCCGCCTGCGCGATGCGGTGGTCGGGTGCGCAAGCGGGCCGGCGCCGCGCTGTCAGTTCGCGGTGAGGCGCGTGGCCGTCACGGTGCCGGTGATTCGGACCGCGACGACGTTCTCGTCGAACTCATGCCCCGGCGTGATCGAGGCGACATATTGCGTCAGAGTGAAGGTGCCGTCGTAGTGGCTGCCGGTGCGATCGACGGTGACCATGAACTGGATCTGGGCAGGTCCCACATAGCTTCCGCCGCCCCAGGCGATCGCGATGTGGTTCAGTTGGAAAGTCGAGGGGCCCACCTGCTTCCAGACGCCCTGGCAAAAGTCGCCATCGGCCGGATTGCGGGCGCCGGAATTCATGATCTCGGTATGGTCCGGGTGCCACGCGGTGACGCCAAAATCGACCACCGCGCCGTCCGGCATGGGATTGGTGTTCGCCGGGGTGCTCTTGGCGAGCATCTCGAACTTCCACAGACCGACGATCGGCGCCGTTTCCTGGTCGCCGACCAGCCGCAGAAGCGATCCTTGCGCATCGAGGTCGGGCCGATAGACCGCGGGCAGGAAGGTCGCGCCCTCGGACGTCCGGCCCGAGGCGCCGGGAATCGAGCATGATGCGCGCGCGGAGCGTGCGCCGCCGATCGCGGCCAGCGTCAGCGAGGCCGTGGCAATCACCAGACCGGATAGGAAAGACCGTGGTTGTATGCGCATGAGTGTCTCCCAATGTGATTTCGTGTCGTTCGTACCGAGGCGAGATCGCCGGCAGGCGATGCTCCGGCTTGGAATCGACGTTACGTCGGGTTGGGTGGCATGGGGAGCGGGGATCCGTGATGGTTTGGTGAGGATCGCCGGGGGGGCGGTGCCGCTTGGCGCGGAACGGCGTGCGTCGAGGTTCGATTGCCGCGTCCGCGCTCGATCTCACGTCGCGGCCCTAATCTGGCGGCCCGGCGCTCAGGTCCCGAGCAGCGCGCTCCATCGCCCGCTGAGCGCCTCGAGCGCATCACCGTGCAGCCAGGTCCGCGCCTGCAGGCTCTGCCCGTGCGCGTACGCCCAGCGCGCGACGCCAATCGTGGCTGGCAGATCGACGATCAGGTTCGATCGCGTGCCGGCCTCACCGATCGCCTGGCCGTGGTCCTCGTTGCGACGCATCCACCGTTCGAGGTGGATCTCCGCCGCGAGCAGGTCGCTCTTGTCGCGGTTGCACTTTGCATGCGCGAGCACCAGATTGTGGGCGAGATCCCGTGGATAGCGTGACCAAGGTACGAAGTGATCGACCTCGCCGGCGTGGACGGCGCGCTGGCAGTACAGGCACAAGCCTGATTGCGCCTCGGCCAGCGGCCCGGCGACCTTCATCAGGGCAGCGCGTTCGGCGCCGAACAGGAACTGTCCGAGATCGGAGATCGGGCCGAGCACCCCTGCGTTGGCCGGCAGGGACTGAATGAAATGCAGCCACTCGGCCTGGGCGAGCCGCACGATCATGCCGTGGAATCGGCGCAGGTTCGCGGCGACGCCGTCTTTCAGCCGGATATGGCCGCGCTTCGGGCTCTTCTCGTACAGGAAGTCGAGCGTCTCGCTGCGCAGTACCTGTAACCGCCACAGCGGCATCGTCTGGATCAACCGCGCCGTCTCGCTCACGGCTCGGCGCCATTCCGGCGAGCTCGCCGCACGGGACAACGTTCCGTAGGTGCGCCTCAGGGACGCGACGACGCCGATGATCGAAGCCTGACGCCCTGTATTCTGCAATAGGATCCCGTACTCGCCATCGGCGACTGCGCCGCCATATGGCGCGCACTGTCGCCAATACAGTTCGATGAATCGCTCGGCGATGGTGCGTACCGGGAGATCGAGCGGCGCGCCGTCATCGCCCCCGTGTTGTACGGCAAGGTCTGCGAGCGCGATCAGCAGCGCATACTTATAGGTCGCGACAAACTGGCCTTCGCCAAGCAACCGCTCGATCTTGCCGAGAAACGCGACCTGCGCCGCGGCGCTCGGGCCAGCGCCGTCGCTCATTCGAGATGGCCGTGCGGCGACGATGCTTCGTTCGTGTCGTGACCGCCGCGGACGTAGTTGGCCTTCTCCGGAATTACGTAGCGAACCCCGCCGCGTGGATCCGCGACGTCGCCTGCATAGCGTGGAATGAGATGCAGGTGAAGATGAAATATCGTCTGCCCCGCCGCCGCGCCGTTGTTGATGCCGATGTTGTAGCCGTCTGGGCGATGTCGCTCCTCGACGATGGCGCGCACCGCGTCGACCGCGTCGAGCAGCGCCGCGCGCTCCTCGCGGCTCGCCTCGAAGAACGTGGCGACGTGACGGCGCGGGATGATCAGCGCGTGTCCGGGCGAGACCGGGAACGCATCCCAGAGACCGAAGACGAGTTCTCCGCGAAAGATGACCCGCTCCGCTGGCGGGCGACAGAAAAGGCAGGGTGCCGAATCCAATCCGCTCATCGCCCCATGATACCGAAGCATGCGATGGCTTGGATTCCGGCACGCGGCCGATCAGGCCTTAGCCCAGCGCCATCCTCACGGCTCTTCGTCGGATCAGGCCGAAGACCACGGCGAGTCCCAGGACGTCCCAGCCGTCGAGGGCGCCGCCGCCGCTGTGCGGGGGCGAGGACACCGTAAAGCTCAGCGATGACGATCCGCCGCCGCCCGGCGTCGGCGAGACGACCGTGACCGAGGCCTGGGTCGCGTTCGCAAGGTCCGTGCCCGGCAAGGCGGCACTGAGCTCGGTCGCGGACACGTAGGTGGTGGCGAGCGGTGCGCCGTTCCAGTCGATCGTCGATCCCTGCACGAAGCCGCTGCCGCTTGCGGTCAGGGTCAACGACTGCGATCCCTGTTGCACGGAGGTCGGTGAGATCGTGCTCAGCATCGGCTGCGGGAAGTCGACCGCGAACGTCGACGATGCGCTGCCGCCCCCGGGCGAGGGCGTCGTCACGGTCACGGTCGCGTTCTCGCCATTGACGAGATCGGCCGCCGGTAGGACGGCCGTCAGGGAACCGCCGGATACGTAGGTGGCGGCGAGCGGTGTGCCGTTCCAGGCGACCGTCGAGACCGGCTGAAAGCCGCTGCCGGTGATCGTCAGCGTCAATTGCGAGGCGCCCATCGCCACCGAGTTGGGTGTGAGCGAGGAAATCGCCGGCGGCGGATAGGCGACGGTCAGATTGGCGCCCGCCGACGCTCCGCCCCCAGGGATCGGATTGGTGACGACGAGGGTATGCGTGCCCTCGATGGCCAGCGTCGCCGCGGGCACCGTCACCTGCAGTTCGGTCGGCGACACGTAGGTCGCGGCGAGCGATGCTCCGTCGAGCGTGACGGTACTGCCGGCGACGTAGCCGGTGCCCGTGAGCGTGACCAGGGTCGCCGAGGCGCCGAGGGTCAGCTGCGCCGGATTCAGCGAGGTCAGCGTCGGCGTCGGATTGTAGGCGGGAGAACCCATCCAGGCGCCACGTCCGTCCGTGGCGGCCAGCAGGACCGGCGTGTTCGGCGTCGAGGTATCGAACCAGCTGAGCTGATTGACGGAAATATTGGCCGGTCCCTGACTGCTGGCATTCCAGGTCTGGCCGCCATCGATGCTCGTGTACAGGCCGGTCAGCGTGCCGGCATAGAGGATCTGTGGATACGCCGGATGCGTCACGAGCGAATAGACCGGGCCGGGAGGCAGGTTCGCGCCGATCGCGTTCCAGGTCTGGCCACCATCGGTGGTCACATACACGCTGCCGTTCGCGTTCGAGAGCCCCATGAAGGTTGCGTAGACCGTGTTCGAATTCCCGGGAACGACCCAGAGATCCGCGACCTGCTGGCTCGGTCCGCCGGCGATCGTCGTCTGTGTCCAGGTCGGGCCGGGCGTCGCCGCCAGGTTGCCCGTGTGCCAGACCGCACCATTGTCATAGCCGACCCAGACGTTCGCGGCATTGTTCGGGTCGATGGCGATGGCGCTGATGAACGATCCGCTGCCGCCCACCGGCAGGACGCCGTTGTTGAGCGCGGTCCAGGTCGGGGTTCCGCTTTGAATGTTGCTGCCGAGCCAGAGCGTGGCGCCCCCCGCGAGCATCTGCGTCGAGGCCTGGCCGGCGTTTGGCACCAGCGCGAAGGGCGCGATGAAATTGGCGCTCTTCGTGGCGTTGTCGGGCGGCGGCGCCATGTTGTTGAGGATCGGTCCGCCGGTGACCGAGTACTCCGGACTCAGAAGCACGTATTCGCCGTACAGATCGTTGCCGTTGGCCGGATCGACGACCGCGATGCCGCCGTCGCCGCCGGCGGCCGGGACCCAGTCGTTCGGCTGGGGCGGGGCCGATGCAGCGTAACCCTCGTAGAGCAGCATGCCATTGTCCTGAGCCCCGGCCAGAATCGGCGTGATCGGCACTCCGCCGACGGTGTTCTTCGATGCGGTGACGCCCGCGTGGCCCGAGGCACTGTAGAACTGCGTGATCGCCAGGCCCGAATTGTCCGCGGTCCACGCCCCGCCGGCGACCGCCTGCACGAACATGCCGCCGTCGTTACCCACATATATCTTGCCCGTGCTCGCCGAATACACGGCCGCGTGCTGATCGGCATGCAGATAATCCGCATCGCTCGGCAGCCACGAGCCGGTCTCGGTCCAGGTGGTGCCGCCATCGACGGACCTGAACACATTGATGCCGCCGACGAGGAGCAGCGGCGGCTTGCCGCTGCCCTGCGGAATCACGGCGATGACGTTGTCGTAATTGCCCTGACATTCGGCCGTTCCCGTGGCGTCGTCGCAGAGTGCGCCAACCGCGTTGCCGCTGTCCTGATTGACGAACGCCGAGGTTCCGGCGAGCAAATTCCAGGTCTTGCCGCCGTCGGTCGAGTGGAACACCTCGCCGCTCGGGCTCGTGCCCGCGGTGTTGTCGACCAGCGCATAGACCGAGCCCGCGGTCGACGGATCGAACGCAAGCGAGCTCCGCGCGCTCTTGGTCCCCGGCAGGCCGCTCGCCGGCAGCCAGGTCAGTCCGCCGTCGCTCGAATAGACCGCCGAGCCGTTCTCGTCCTCCGCAACCGCGACGTTCGCGTTGCTCGGATCGAAGAGCACGTCGTAAGTCGCATTGACGGTGCCCGCGGCCGGCCAGACCTGCCTCCAGGTCGTGCCCCCGTCGACGCTGCGGACGAGGCCGCCCCAGGTCGCGGCGAGCGTGACGCCGTTGCCGTTGGTCGCAATCGAGGTGATCACGCTCCAGAAGTCCCGATTCGATCTCGGTGCGGTGCTCGCGATCGGCGTCCAGGTGGTGCCGCCGTCGCTCGAGGAGAACATGCCGTCACCCGGCTGAAACTCGTTGAACGGATCGCCGGTGCCGGCCAGCAAGGTGCCGTTCGGCAATTGTCCGATCGCTCCAACCGCGAGCGAACCGGGGAATTCGGCGATCGCGGTCCAGGTCGCGGCGCCGTCGTTGCTCTGCCAGAGACCGCCGCCCGCGGCGCCGACGATCAGATGTTGCGCGTTCTTCGGATCGACCCAGATCGCGTTGATGCGCCCGCCGATGTTGCCTGGGCCGATTTCCGTCCAGTTGATCGTGGCGGGCGCGGTGCCCGTGCTCGAGGCCGCGGCGGAGGCGCGCAGCGCCGAGCGCAGCGGGGATGCCGTCGTGCTGCGCGCGAGCACTGCGGCTCGTGCGCGCAGCGCATCCTGGTATGCGCGCCCGTCGTAGGTCCCGGAGGCCCCGGCCAGTTGCGCGAGGCGATACGCCGCGGCGGCCGGCGCCAGTCGAACGAGCGCAGGATCGCGCGGAGCGTAGGTGGCCGTGCCCGCCATGGCCGAGCATGCGACGATCACGAACAGGGCCGGGCCCGGGATGCGGTGCAGGGCATTCTTCATGGATTTCATCGTCGGGGGACTCCCTGGGTCGTGATCATCGTATCGATCGGTGCGAACAGATCCCTGCCGCGGGCATCGCGAATGCGGATCCGCAGGGCAACGGTGGCCGGGCCCGTGGCACTCAGTACGAAGCTGCAGATCGGTACCGCGGGTAGCGCATACGGCGGACCCCGGGCAGGGATCGCCCGCGGGGGTGAGAGTCGGTCGAGCCGGCAACGCGGCGGGTCGATCCGCAGGCCGGCTTCGGGCGAGGTCACGTCGATGGCGAGTTCATCGATCGGTACGCGGGGGGTCAGGTGGATCGTCAGCACCGCCTTACCCCGAGCCAGCGTCCGCGAGTCCGCGCGCAGACTGACCGTGGGCCCCCGCAGACTGATGGGAAGGGGGAGCACGGCCGATGATCGGGAACGTTCCGCGGATACGGTGCAGGCGACGAGCAGTGCGGCTGCCGAGACCGAGACCAGGGCCATGCGACTGCCCGGGTATCCTCGGTGCGACGACCGGCGGCTCGCCATCAGGGCCGCAGGCCTGGGTATTGAGGCAGCCCGTCCCGGGGGCGGTCCCAGCGGGGCGCATCCGCCATCCAGATGTGATCGACCGGGGTCACGCGATCGGGTTCTTCGAGGCTGCCGAGGGTGAGGTCGATTTCCTGCGGCCGCCGCTCGCTCCAATAGGTGACCGGGGAGCCGCAGATCGCGCAGAACCGTCGTTCCACGCCGGGCGAGGAACCGATCGAGCTCGGGGCATCGCCCAGCCAGATCAGCGAATCGATGGCCACCGTGAACCACCCGACCGGAGTGGTGCCGCTCGCGCGACGACAGGACGTGCAATGGCACCAGGTCGCCGGATAGAGCAGGGGGCCGCAACGGTAACGTACGGCGCCGCAAAGGCAGCGTCCGGTGAGTGTCGAAGCGTCGCCGCCGGTCGCGTCTGCGCGGATCCCTGACTGGCTCATCCCATACCCCCGAGACCCCATCCTACACGCCTCGGGTGCGGGGTGTCGGGCCTTCAGGCGGGCGCCTCGCCTCGTGGCGGTTCCGCGGCGACTGCGCGTGGGTTCGCGGTCTCGAACCAGCGTTCGAGCGCCGGGACGATCCGCTCGGCCGGCTGGAAGCCGTTGGTGACCAGACCATAGCGGCCATCCTCGCCGGTA
>JAGWPY010000111.1 GCA_028870275.1 Gammaproteobacteria bacterium
CACATTGGCGGTCGTCCCCTCAATAATCTTGAGTAGCGCCTGCTGGACCCCTTCCCCGGAGACATCTCGAGTGATTGAGGGATTATCGCCGCTCTTGCGCGCAATCTTATCTATCTCGTCAATATAAATGATACCGCGCTGTGCGCGCGGAATATCATAATCGGCACTCTGAATGAGCGCGAGGAGAATATTTTCCACGTCCTCGCCGACGTAGCCCGCTTCGGTGAGCGTGGTCGCGTCGGCGATCGTGAACGGGACGTTGAGCAGGCGAGCGAGGGTCTCGGCGAGCAGAGTCTTGCCCGACCCCGTGGGCCCGATCAGCAGGATGTTGCTCTTGGCGAGTTCGACCTCGTCGCGCGCACGCGCGCCCTCGCCGGTGCGGGTCTGGAGCCGCTTGTAGTGGTTGTACACGGCGACCGACAGCACGCGCTTGGCCCGTTCCTGGCCGATCACGTACTCGTCGAGGACCTTCTTGATCTCCTGCGGCTTCGGCAGCTTGTCGCGGGTCCGCTCGGCACGCTCCTCGAGCTCCTCGCGGATGATGTCGTTGCAGAGCTCCACGCACTCGTCGCAGACGAATACGGAGGGCCCGGCGATGAGCTTGCGGACCTCATGCTGGCTCTTGCCGCAGAAGGAGCAGTAAAGCAGTTTGCCGTCGTCGTGTTTGCCGCGGGAATCTTCGCTCATGCTTTCCTCGAATTCGCCGACCCGATCCGTTCGGGCGCCGCCGCTCGGGCGGGCCGCCGGGACCGGGCTCGGCTCATGACTGGACTATATAGCACCCGCCAAGCCCCGCGCAAAGCACGGGCTCGCCGCCGCGTGAACCGCGCCACAGCTCCGCGGTTGGGCGCAGGCGCACAAAAGAGGTCTGATATCCGGATTCAGGCCTTGACCGGCGGCTCGCCGCGCTTCTCGAGCATCGAGTCGACCAGGCCGTACGCCCGGGCCGCCTCGGCGGTCATGAAATTGTCCCGGTCGCTGTCCTGTTTGATCCGCTCGATGGTCTGACCGGTGTGCCTGGCGAGGATGCCGTTCAGCCGCTCGCGCGTCTCGAGCACGTCGCGCGCGTGGATGTCGATGTCCGAGGCCTGGCCCTGGAAGCCGGCCGAGGGCTGATGGATCATGATCTTCGAATTCGGCAGCGAGTAGCGCTTGCCGGCGGCCCCGCCGGCGAGAAGCACCGCGCCCATCGAGGCGGCGAGACCCACGCAGATCGTGCTCACGTCCGGCTTGATGAACTGCATGGTGTCGTAGATCGCGAGGCCGGCGCTCACCGAACCGCCCGGCGAGTTGATGTACAGGGCGATGTCCTTGTCCGGGTTCTCGGACTCGAGGAACAGGAGCTGGGCGACCACGAGGTTCGCCATGTAGTCCTCGACCGGCCCCACCACGAACACGACCCGCTCCTTCAGGAGCCGGGAATAGATGTCGTAGGCACGCTCGCCGCGAGCCGTCTGTTCGACCACCATCGGGACCAGGTTCAGTGCGCGTGTCGTCATGTTTGCCTTCCGGCCGCGATACTGCGGCTCAAACGAATGTGCGGTTCGGAGCGCCGGTTTTCAAGCGCCCTGCCTTCAGGGGGTGAAGTTCATCAGGTCCTTGAACGTCGAGGCGCTCTCCTGCACCTGGGCGCGCGCGAGGATCCACTCGACCGCCTGGTCCTCGAGGGCGAGGCCCTCGATCTGGCGCATCGCCTCGGCATTCTGCCGGTAGGCGCGCTTGAGCGCCTCGGGATCGCCGTAACCGCCGACCATCTCGTCGAGCCGCTGCTCGACGCGCTGCGGGTCGGCGACCAGCTTCTCGCGC
The DNA here is from genome assembly GCA_028870275.1 of Gammaproteobacteria bacterium. Lineage (GTDB taxonomy): Bacteria > Pseudomonadota > Gammaproteobacteria > Steroidobacterales > Steroidobacteraceae > Bog-1198. The sequence continues at coordinate 1,807 of JAGWPY010000111.1, forward strand.
TTGATGAGTTCCGCGAGCAGGAGTCCGAGCGCGGCGCGTCGGCGGGCCGGTTCGACGAAGGGCTGCGGGGCGGGCGCCTGGGCCGGGTCCTTGATGCCCGCACGGCGCATCTGATCGACCTGCATCTCGCGCACCTGCGCGTCGATCAGCGCGGTCGGCAGCTCGATCGGATTGGCCTCGAGAAGCTTCTCGAGCGTCGCCGCCTTCGCTCGGTTGCGCAGCTGCTGGTCGAGCTCGCGCCGCATGTTGCCGGCGACCTCCTCGCGCAGCTTCGCGACGCCGCCCTCGTTCACTCCGAAGCTCTTGCAGAATTCCTCGTCGAGCTCCGGCACGACCGGCTGCTCGACCGAGACGACCCGCACCTTGAAGTGCGCGTGCTTGCCGGCGAGCTCGGCGGCGCGGTAGTCGGCCGGAAAGTCGAGCTCGACCGCGCGTTCCTCGCCGGCGGCCGCGCCGATCACGCCGGACTCGAACTCCGGCAGCATCCGGCCCTCGCCGATCACGAAGGCGACGCCCTCGGCCTTGCCTCCGGCGAACGGCTCACCGCCGATCGTTCCCTCGAAATCGACCTTGACCCGGTCGCCCTCGCCCGCCGCGCGTTGGGCGGCCTCGTACCGGGTCTGCTGCTTGCGCAGTCGCTCGATCATCGCGTCGATGTCCGCCTCGGTCACCTCGGCGCGCGGACGCTCGATCTTCAGTTCTTCGACCGGGCGCAGCGCGACCTCGGGGAACACCTCGAACGTCGCCACATATCGGAGATCCTGGTTGTCGCCGAGGCTCTGCGGCTCGATCCGCGGATCCCCGGCCGGCGCGAGCCGCTGCTGGGTGACGGCCTCGGCGAAGCTCGAGCGCAACAGGTCGCCGATCACTTCGCTGCGCACCTGCGGTCCGAACTGCCGCTCGATCACGGTCATCGGCGCCTTGCCGGGGCGGAACCCCTTCAGACGCGCCGTGCGGCTCAGCGTCTTCAGTCGCGCCGCGATCTCCGCGCTGACCCGTTCGGCCGGAACCTGAACCTGCATGCGGCGCGCCAGCGTGCCGATGCTCTCGACGGAAACCTGCATTCTGGACCTCTTGACGGTTGCTGCTCGGACGGTCGTCGGTTTGCGAACGATGGTGCGAAAGGCGAGACTCGAACTCGCACGGGTTTCCCCACTGGATCCTAAGTCCAGCGCGTCTACCAGTTCCGCCACTCTCGCTTCGGACCGCAGCCGGCTATTATAGCCCAACTCCCGGGTTCACTGTGGGCCGGACGCGCGCGCTCAGCGGCCGGGCGCCGGCCCCGGGGGCTGGCTGCGGCGCACCAAGAGCCTCGCCACCTCGCGCAGCGCCGGCAGGCCGCGCTCGATCATGTAGTAGAGCGGGCTGTCGCCCGCGAACGGCGCCTCGCGTTGCGGCGCGTGCAGCCAGGCCCAGGCCTGATCGGCCGCAGCGACCTTTTCGAGCGAATGCTGAATGTGGGCGATCAGCGCCGCCCGCTCCTGCTGGACCGCGGACAGGCGCGGCGCCTGGCCGAGACGGTAGCGCTCGAGCACCTGCGGCGAAGGAATGCGCAGCAGCCGGCACTGCTGCAGCGGCGAGAGTTCCCAGACCTCGGCGATCTGGAAGAAACGCTTCAGGGCCGCGAAACTGGTCCTGCGGGCCGTGCGGCGCGAGGGCGGCTGCAACACGAGGCGCGGTCCGGTCCGGGTCTTGCTCGGCAAGGCGTACTCACCTCGATTGTTACGGTCGCGGGGCCATCCGCTATCATGGCGCATGCCGACGAGCTTTGCAGAGCGACTCGAAAGAGCGCAACAGTCGACCCGAGGCCTCGTCTGCGTCGGCCTCGATCCGGACCCTTCGCGCCTGCCGGTCGACCTGGCCGGCGCCGAGCGGCCGCTGTTCGAGTTCAACCGGCGCATCGTCGATGCGACCTGCGCGGTCGCCGCCTCCTATAAGCCCCAGATCGCCTTCTACAGCGCGCTCGGCGCCGAAGAGGAACTGCGGGCGAGCATCGCCTATGTGCGCGAGCGTGCGCCCCAGGCGCTGGTGATCCTCGACGCGAAGCGCGGCGACATCGGCAACACCGCCGAAGCCTATGCCCGCGAGGCCTTCGATCGCTATGACGCCGACGCGGTGACCGTGAACCCCTACATGGGCGAGGATTCGATCCTGCCCTTCCTCGCGCGCCCCGATCGCGGGGCGATCGTGCTCTGCCGCACCTCGAACTCCGGCGCCCGCGATTTCCAGGACCTCGAGGTCGAAGGCCTGCCGCTCTATCGCCGCGTCGCCGCGCGCGCCGCGGCGGCGTGGAACGCCAGGCGCAACCTCATGCTGGTGGTCGGTGCGACCTACCCGCGCGAGATGGCGGACCTGCGCGCCGCGCATCCCGAGCTGCCGTTCCTCGTGCCGGGCATCGGCGCGCAAGGAGGCGATCTCGCCGCGACCCTGGCCGCCGGCCTCGATGCGCACGGAGCGGGCCTGCTGATCAACTCCTCGCGCGCGATCATCTACGCGGGCGGCGGTACGGCGGCAGCGATCGGCGCCGCCGCACGCGAACTTTGGAGCGCGATCGAGCATCACCGCAGCGCGAGTTCGGCGCGACCAAGCGCCGACCCGCCCGGCCGATGAAGACGCCGCCGCAGGACGCCGAACGGCTCGCGGTCGGCGAGGTGCCCGAACAGTTCGCCGCGCTGCTGCCGACCGCGGACTGCGGCTTCTGGCGCTTCGATGCGCTACGCGACGAAATCCAGTGGTTCGGCGAGTGGTGCGACGCGGTCGACATCGATCCCTGTCTCGGCCCCGGGCATACCGCCCGCTGGGCCGCGCAAATCCACGCCGAGGACGGGCTGCCGATCGCCCAGTTTCGCGAGCTGCTCGCCGGGCGCCTCGAGACCTACGAGGCCGAGTATCGCCTGCGCACCCGCGCCGGCGCCTGGCGCTGGGTGTTGACGCGCGCACGCGCCATCGAGCGCGGTGCCGACGGGCGCGTGCTCCGCGTCGCCGGCGTGACCCTCGACATCGACGCGCGCAAGCGCGCCGAGCTCCAGCTGCGCGAAACCGAGGCACGGCTCGAGGCGGCGGTCTGGGGCACGCAGATCGGCGTCTGGGAGAACCCTCCGGAAGGCGGATTCCGCTGGCTGAACGACTGGTGCCGGACTCTCGACATCGACCCCTGCGACGGCGCGGACTATAGCGAGTGCTGGCGTGCGCAGATCCATCCGGACGATCGCGCGCGCGTCGAACAGGCCTGGGACCCGTTCAAGAGCAGTCGCGCAGGTCACTACGTGGTCGAGTACCGGATGCGCACCCGCGCGGGCCGCTGGCACTGGATCCACGAGCGCGGCAAGGTGACCTCGCGCGACGCCGACGGACGCGCGAACGCCTACGTCGGCGTCTGCATGGACATCGACGCACGCAAGCGCATGGAGCTCGCTCTGCAGAGCCAGGCGCGCATCCTCGAGACCATGCGCGAGGGCGTGGTGCTGATAGGCGCCGGCGGACGGATCGAATACGTGAATCCCGCCTTCGAACGCATGCTCGGCGCGGGGCCGGGCGCGCTGATCGGGCGGCGACCGGTCGATCTGCTCGAAGCGCGGATCCACGGGCGCAACCGACGGCAGGCGGTCGAGCGGCTGCTGCGCCGCGCGAGCGCGAGCGGCGGCAGCCGCACCGTACTGTTGCGCCGCGCCGACCACAGCCACTTCACGGCCGAGGTGGTCGCCGTGGAGATCGCCGTCGACGGCGAGACCAAGATCGCCTGCGTGATCCAGGACGTCACCGAACGCACCCGTCTCGAGCACGAGATCACCGAGGTCGCGCACGCCGAACAGCGCCGGCTCGGCGCCGAACTGCACGACGGTCTCGGCCAGGAACTCACCGGCATCTCGCTCCTGCTGCGGGCGATCGTCCCGCGGATCGCGGTGGCCCTGCCGCAGAGCGCGCCACAGCTCGACGAGATCATCGTGCACGTGAACAAAGCGATCGACAGCACGCGGCGCATGGCTCACGGGCTCGCGCCAGTCTCTCTCGGCCGCGGCGGCCTGATTGCCGCGCTCGAGGCGCTCGCGCAGCGCATGCGCGGCGACGGCGCCGTCGAGGTGCGGCTCCGGCTCGGCCTGCGCTGCCCCCTGCGCATCGACGAGGCGAGCGCGACGCACCTCTATCTCATTGCGCAGGAGGCGGTGACGCGCGCCTGCGGTCCGGCCCGAGCGCGGCGCGTGACCATCACTCTGCGCGTGAACCGGCTGTTCTTCACGCTCGCGGTGGTCGACGACGGCGAATCGGTCGAGGCGACCGCGACCGACGAGGCCTCGCTGCGGATCCTGCACTATCGTGCCGGGGCCATCGGCGGCTCGCTGCGCATCCAGCCCCGCCGGCAGGGCGGCACGCGGGTGCGTTGCGTCTGCCCGCACGCCGCGCCGACCGGCGATTGAGCGGGAGCGCGATCGGGCTAAAGCGGCAGGTCGACCGGTTTCGAACCCCTCTCGTAGACCACGCCCGCCTTCATCACGAAGCTCACCCGCCGCATCAGCGAGATGTCGGCGATCGGGTCCCCGGGAACCGCGACGACGTCGGCGTACTTGCCCGCCTCGATCGTGCCGAGATCGCGGTCTTTCTTGAGCAGTTCCGCCGCGTGCGTGGTGGCCGCCTGGATCGCGTACATCGGCGGGATCCCGGCCTTGACCATCAGCTCGAACTCATGCGCGTTCTCGCCGTGCGGATAGACGCCGGCGTCGGTGCCGAAAGCGATCTTCACGTGCGCACGATAGGCACGCCCGGCGGTGCGCAGGATCTGCGGTCCGATCGCCTCGGCCTTCGCCGCGACCTGCGGAGGGAAGTAGCCCGGGATCCGTGCCTGACGAGCGACGTAGTCACCGGCGATGATGGTCGGTACGTACCAGGTGCCGCGCGCGACCATCAGTTTCATGTCCTGGTCGTCCATCAGCGTACCGTGCTCGATCGAGTCGACGCCGCCGATGACGGCGCGGCGGATCGCCTCGGCGCCGTGGGCGTGCGCGGCCACCGTGAAACCGTAGTCGTGAGCGGTGGAGACGATCGCCTTGATCTCCTCGATGGTCATCTGCGCATTGTCGCCGTTCGAGCTCTCGTCGAGCACGCCGCCCGAGGGCATGATCTTGATCAGGTCGTCGCCGAGCTTGTAGTGCAGACGCACGGCCTTCGCGGCCTCCACGGGTCCGTTGATCACCCCTTGCATCACGCCCGGATCGCCGGCGAGATCCATGCGGTAGCCGTTGGTCGGATCGGCATGTCCGCCGGTGGTGCTGATGGCCTTGCCGGCCGTGAAAATCCGCGGCCCTTCGATGACACCCGCGTTGATCGCGTTCCTGAGGGCGACGGTCTCGTTGTCGTAGTCGCCGACGTTGCGTACCGTCGTGAAACCGGCGAGCAGCGTACGGCGCGCATACACGGTCGAGCGCAGCACGTAGTCGGCGAGGTTCCAGTGGAACTGGTCGAGGTAGTAGCTCCTGCTGAACTGGATCGACAGGTGCGTGTGCGCATCGATCAGCCCGGGCATGCAGGTCTCGTGCGACAGATCGATCACGCGCGCTCCCGCAGGAGTCTCGAGCCCGGCATGCACCGACATGATCCGCTCGCCCTCGACGATCACGGTCGTCGCGCCGAGCGTGACGCCCTTGGCGGTGTCGATCAGGTGCCCGCATTGCAGCGCGAGCGGCGCGGTGGTCGCCGGCGCGCTCCCCGTGGCCGCCGCGGCGGCCATCGCCGGCAGCAGCGCCGCCGCGGCACAGGCGAGCGAGGTGCGCCCGATCGTTCCAGCTTCGGTTCTTCGTCGATTCATGGCATCCCCTCGAAATTGTGGTCGGTCATCGTCGTGACGATCCGTAGGCCGAGCTTATCGCGCCGATCGCCCCGCGTCATCGCGGCGCTCGAGCAGCCAGGCGAAGACGTACATGCCGGCGATCACGCCGAGACCGAGTGCGAGCGCGGCTGCCGGCCCCGGCGCGTACAGATGCAACAGGGTGGTCGCGGCGATCGCGAGCGGGATGTGCGCGGCGAACACCGCCAGGGAATTGCGGCCGAGCAGCGCGGTCGGGGCGAGCCAGCGCCGGCCGGGACGCGGGCTCCAGCTCCACAGGAATATCGCCCAGGCGATCGAGTTGGCGAGCCGCAGCGGTCCGAGGCGCCACTTGTCGGTCCAGAAGGCGAAATTCGGCAGCATCGCCGGCTGCAGGCCGAAACGGTGCCGGCACAGGAGGCCGGCCGCGACCACCACGAGCGCCGGCGCGAGCAACCAACCCCGGTGCCGGCGCAGCCAGGGCGGATCGCGCGTGGTGGTCTCGCCGAGCGCGAGACCGAGCACCCAGAGCAGCTGCCAGCCGAGCAGATTGAACGATCCGAGGTCGACCGGCAGCGAATGCCGCAGCTCGGCGAGGAGCGGCGCGAGCGGCAGCACCTGGGCGAACGCCCAGAACGCGGCCGAGACCGCCAGTACCCTCGCCCAGCCGTGGCGAGCCGCGAGACCGAGCCAGGCGGGCGTCAGGGCGAGGAATACGATGTAGAGCGGCAGGATGTCGAACAGCGGCGGCTGGTGCAGCAGCAGCGGGATCAGCACGAGGCTCGCGAGCGGATGCGCGAGGAACACGCTGAAGTGGTTGGCGAGCGGCCGCAGCAGCGGCGCGAGCAGCCAGGCCGCGAACACCGCCGCGAGCACGAGCCCCAGGTGCACCGCGTAGATGCGGCGCACCCGCGCGAAGATCCGTGCGCGCATCATGGCCGCACCGTGGCGCTCGCGCACCTTCGCGAACACGTAGCCGGCGAGACAGGCGCCGAGGAACACGAAGCCTTCCGCCGCGCTCAGGTAGCCGAAGGGCTCGTGCAACCAGCGCGACAGCGGGGTCGGCACGTGCACGCCCGCCATCACGACCAGGAAGAAGCCGCGCAGCGCGTCGAGCCGCGTGTCGCGGCCCGCGCTCATCCGGGGACAGGCCCGTCGGCCGCGCCCGCGAGCGGTCGTCCGGTCGCGGTCGCGCGCACCAACGCTTCGGCGAGATATTCGCCGCCCGACTCGATGTGGGCGAGGCGCTCGCTCACCTCGATCTCGACGTGCGGATCGGCTGCGCCCGCGCGCCGCGCGGCCGCGAGCGCCAGGTCCGAGGCCACCCGGCGCGCATGCGCGATCGCCTCGGCGGAATCACCATAGTCGGCGGCCCCGGCCGGATCATGCACGCGGAACTGTTTGAAGCTCGTCTGGTTCACCAGCACCTCGACACTCTGCGCGACCACCCCGGCGACCGCGCCGACCGCGTTACAGACCTCGGCATGCCGCGGAATCGCGGCCGAAGTGCCCAGCCTGCGGGCGATCTCCGGATAATAGGCGCCGACCGGCGCGCCGATCGCGACGATCGGTCGCCCGATCGCCAGCGTCGCGGCCACGATCCCCGAGAACCGGCGGCCGGCGACCACTTCCTCGACCAAGCGCTCGCCGAGCAGGCCCCAGTGATCACCGCGCGCCTCGAGTCCCGGATCGTGGGCGAGCGCCGCGGCGAGCAATACTCGGCCGCTCGCGCGCACGACGTGATCGTAGGTGCGCTCGCAGAAGCTCTCGGCCGAATCGGCGCGACGCGCGGCGCGCACATTACGCTCCTCGGTCGCGAGCGCCTTCGCGCCCAACAGAGCGGCCTCACGGTTCCAGCCTTCCTGCCTGCCGAGCACGTGCATCGCATCCGAAGGCGTGAATCCGGCGATCGTGGCGAGCCCGGCGTCGGCGAGACGGCGCAGCGCTTCGCGTCCCGAGGCGCTCCTCACCACCGCCGAGACGCGCTGCGGCTCCGGCGTGAGCGCCTCCCAGACCCCGCGTTCCTGGCGCGTCATGTGCGCGGGCGCCTCGCGGCCCGGATTGCGGAAGGCGAACTGCCCCGGATAGGGCGGCAGCCGCTCGAGCTCGGCCAGCGCTCGCAGCGCCTCGAGCACGGCGGGCTTCTGGATCGCGAGCAGGGACAAGGGCATGGTCTTGCGCGGGCCGACCGTGAGATGGCCGTCCCGGTCGATCGCGACCTCGCTGTCGCCTCCCAAGCCGCAGGTGCGCACGTCGACCGCCTCGACCATGGTCCGCCAGCCGCCGATCAGGGCGCCGTCGGCATTGACCACCGGCCGGCCGCCGGAGACAACGGCGACGTCGGTCGTGGTGCCCCCCATGTCGGAGACGACGAAGTCGGCGAGCCCGGTGAGGAAACCGGCGCCGACCACGCTCGCGGCCGGGCCCGAGAGGATCGTCTCGACCGGGCACTCGAGCGCGACGTCGGCCCGCATCAGCGAGCCGTCGCCTTTGACGATCATCAGCGGCGCCTCGATCGACTCCTCGGCCAGCACGCGCTGCAAGGCGAGGGTCAGATGGCGGATCTGCGGCGTCAGCCGCGCGTTCAGGGCCGCGGTGAGCGCCCGCCGGGGCGCATCGAGCTTCGAGCTCAGCTCGTGCGCGCAGGTCACGGGCTTGCCGCAGCGCTCGCGGATCAGCCGACGGGCGCGCAGTTCGTGCTGGGGATTGCGCACCGAGAAGCGCGCCGCGACCGCGAACGCCTCGACCCGGTCGCCGTGCGCGGCGATGGCCGCGGCGATCGCCGCCTCGTCGAGCGGTTCGCTCTCCTCCCCGGTCGCGTCGTGGCCGCCGCCGATGCGCAGCACGGCGCCGGCGCCCTCGCGGCCCAACCCCGAGCGCGCGAGCATGCCTTCGTCGAAGCCGATCAGCAGCGTGCAGATCGGGCTGAAGCGGTTCTCGACGACCGCGTTGGTCGCAAGCGTCGTCGACACCGACACGAGGCTCACCTCCTCGCGTCGCCGCCCGGCGGGCATGGCCGCGAGCACGGCGCGAATCGCCCCGCCGATGCCGATGGCGAGATCCCAGTGCGTGGTGAGCGCCTTCGCACTCGCGACCACGCGCGCGCCTCCTTCTAGCAGCACCGCGTCGGTGAACGTGCCGCCGGTGTCGATGCCGAGCCAGAGCTCCTCGCCTTGCGCGGCGCCGCTCATGCGGCCTCCGCCGCGGCGGCACGCGCCGCCGCGAGGAACGCCGCGGTGTCCTCGGGTTCGGTCGCATACGAGGTCACGAGCCGGATCGCGACCCCGCTCGCGAGCCCGGCGACCGGCCAGCGGTAGAAACCGAAGCCGGCGGACTCGAGCGCGCTCACCACCGATTCCGGCAGCGCGACGAACAGCTCGTTCGCCTCGACCGCCTGGAGAAGGCGCGCGCCCGGAAGCGCGCGCAAGCCCTCGGCGAGCGCGCTCGCGGCCGCGTTGGCGCGGCGCGCGTTC
>JAGWPY010000112.1 GCA_028870275.1 Gammaproteobacteria bacterium
CTGTCCCTCTGGCTCGGCATCTGAGGCGGTCGAAGGACGCCTGGAGAGCCGCCCTCGGCCCGCGTACCATACGGCCCGCATGCCGATCCTGCGCCTCGACGACGTCAGCTTGAGTTTCGGCGCACGGCCGCTGCTCGATCGGGTGGCGCTGCAGGTGCGCCGCGGCGAACGCGTTGCCATCCTCGGCCGAAACGGCGAGGGCAAGTCCTCGCTCCTGCGGGTGATCGGCGGAGCGATCGCGGCGGATGCCGGCGAGGTCTGGCGGCGCCCCGGTACGCGCGTCGCCATGCTCGAGCAGGATGTGAATCTGCCCGAGACGCTGCAGGTCGGCGAATTGCTGCACGCGGCGCTGCCGGCGGACGCCGGCTGGGAAGGCGAGCTGCGCGTTAAACGCTTGAGCGAGCAGTTCGGTCTCGATCCGGCGGCGCGTCTCGGTGCCCTGTCGGGCGGTTGGCGGCGGCGTGCCTTGCTCGCGCGCGCTCTGGTCCTCGAGCCGCAGCTGCTGCTGCTCGACGAGCCGACCAACCACCTCGATCTCGAGGCGATCGAGTGGCTGGAGCGGTTTCTGCCGACTTACGCGGGCGCGCTCGTGTTCGTCAGCCACGATCGGGCGTTCGTGCGACGGATCGCCACCCGCATCGTCGATCTGGACCGCGGCCAGCTTAGCGACTGGCCGGGCGACTACGATCTGTTCGTCGCGCGCAAGCGCGCGGCGCTCGAGGCCGAGGCGCGCGGGGCGGCGCTATTCGACAAGAAGCTCGCCCAGGAGGAGGTGTGGATCCGCCAGGGCGTGGAGGCGCGGCGTACGCGCAACGAGGGACGGGTGCGCGCGCTCGAGGAGCTGCGCCGTCAGCGTGCCGCGCGCCGCGACACGGTCGGCCGGGTCGAGGCCTCGATCCAGGAAGCGGCGGTCTCGGGCAAGCTGGTGTGCGAGGCCGAGCGGATCACCTACCGGGCCGGGGATCGCACGATCATCGAGGACTTCTCGGTGCGGATCATGCGCGGCGACCGGATCGGCATCATCGGCCCGAACGGCTGCGGAAAGACCACGCTGATCCGCCTACTGGCCGGCGAGCTCGAACCCGACGAGGGCCGGATGCGTCGCGGCACCCGGCTGCAGGCGGCCTATTACGACCAGCAGCGCGAGCAGCTCGATCCGGACTCGACCCTGATGGATGCGGTCACCGGCGGAGGCGAGAGCGTGACGGTCGGTACCCGCACGCGCCACGCGGCGGGCTATCTGCGCGAATTCCTGTTCCCGCCCGAGCGGCTGCTCGCGCCGGTGCGCATGCTCTCCGGCGGGGAGCGCAACCGTCTGCTTCTCGCACGGTTGTTCGCGCGGCCGAGCAACCTGCTGATCCTCGACGAGCCGACCAACGATCTCGATCTGGAGACGCTCGAGCTGCTGGAGGAACTCATCGCCGAGTACTCCGGGACGCTCCTGCTCGTGAGCCACGACCGCGCCTTCCTCGATCAGGTGGTCACGAGCACGCTGGTGTTCGAGGGCGGGGCACGCCTGCGCGAATACGTCGGCGGCTACAGCGACTGGCTGCGCCAGCGTCCCGCACCTTCGTCGCGGAACGCCGCGCGGGAGGCGGCGCCGCCGGTCCGCGAGCGCGTCGCGAACCGGGCGCCGCGCCTCTCCTTCAAGGATCGGCGCGAGCTCGAGGGACTGCCGGCGCTCATCGAGTCGCTCGAGCGCGAACAGGGCGAGCTCCAGTCGCTGGTCGCCGATCCGGCGCTGTTTCGCGACGACCCGCCGCGTGCGCAGGGCGCGGTGCGTCGGCTCGCCGAGCTCGGCGAGCTGATCGAGGCCGCGTATGCGCGCTGGGACGAACTCGAATCGGCGAGCGGCGCGAACGGGCCGCCGGGGCCGCGCGCATCGCCCCCGCCCGCGTGAGCGGATTCAGCGCCCCGGGGCGAACGCCACGGGCGGCGGATGGTCCGGCCTAGCGCCGCGTGCGGCCGCCGCGGCCGAGCAGATCGGGGCCGGCGAGTCCGGCACCCGAGGAATCCGGGATCACCAGCGAACTGGCCTGTTCGCGGCGCATTTCCTGCAGTTCACGCATGGTCTGCTGGACCGCCTCTTCGGCCGCGGCGCCGAATTTGGCGATGGCCGCCTCGAGGTTGTCCGCGTCGAGGTCGAAGCTGAGCGGCAGCGCCCCCATCGGAGTCATCACCTGCGCCTGGCCGCCATAGACGACCGCCCTCGCCGGATCGTCCGAGCCGTCGGCGCGCACCGGCGTGAGCCTGCGGATGGTGCCGAGTTTGCGGTCGGTGAAAATCTCCTCCCGGTACATCTGCGCGGAGTCCATTTCGATCGATCGGCCCGGAGCGGCTGAGCTCATGATGTCACCATCTGTGTCGAAAAACGGCGGAACGCGGCGGCCGTCGCGGCGCGGCGCCGCCGGCGCTGTTACGATAGGCACATCTTAAGACATTTTTCCGGGTCCTTGCGGTTTGCGAAACGATTCCTCGAAACGGCCCTCCAGTGCGCATCACGTGCCGGGCTGGACCACCTGGCTCGGTCTCGCGTTGTTCGCGCTGGCGCTGTGGTGGCTGCACCACGTGCTCGGCCAGTATCGCTGGCAGGACATCGTCGTGCGGCTAAGGGCGATCCCCGTCGGCGCGATCGCGACCGCCGCGCTGTTCGCCATGGCCGGCTATGCCTGCCTGACGCTCTACGAGTTGCTCGGCGTGCGGTTCGCGGGCGCGAAAATGCCCTATTACAAGATCGCCCTGATCTCGTTCATGGCCTACGCGGTCGGGCACAACGTCGGCCTGAACGCGGTCAGCGGGGGCGCGATCCGGTTTCGGGCCTACACCGGCCAGGGTCTGCGCCCCAAGCAGATCGCCACCGTGGTCGCCTTCGGCTCGATCACGTTCGCGCTCGGCGCCGCCTTCCTGCTCGGCCTGTCGCTGATCGCGAACGGCGAACTGTCCGGCATGCTCCTGCATCTCGATCCGCGACTGGTGATCGCCGGTGGGGCGCTGCTGCTCACCGGAGTGCTGGTGTATTTCGTGCTCGCCTTCATGCGCCGCGAGTCGCTCGAGATCGGGCCTTTCACGGTGCCGGTGCTGCGCCCTCACGTGGCGTTCGCCCAGATCGGCGTGGCCTGCGCCGACCTCTTGTGCACCGCCGCCGCGCTGTACGTGCTCTTGCCCCGCGATTCGGCGGTCGGCTTCACCGCGTTCGCCGGGCTGTACCTGATCGCGATGACGGCCGGCGTCGCGAGCAGCGTCCCGGGCGGCGTCGGCGTATTCGAGTCGGTGTTGTTCCTGCTCCTGCCGGCCGTGCCGCCCGACCGCTTGTTGGGATCGCTGCTCGCCTACCGCGCGATCTACTACCTCGTGCCGTTCACGGTCGCCCTCGCCATGCTCGGGGCGCACGAGTTGTGGGTGCACCGCGGTCCGATGGAGCGCATGCTGCGTCTGGCCCACACCTGGCTGATTGCGGTCGTGCCCCAGGCCGCCGCGATCGCGGTGTTCGGGGCGGGCGCGGTGCTGCTGTTCTCGGGTGCGACCCCGGGTTTCGTGCAGCAGCTGACGATGCTGCGCCACTTCGTGCCGCTCCCCGTGCTGGAACTGTCCCACCTGCTCGGCAGCGCGGTCGGCGTCGCCCTGCTGGTGATCGCGCACGGCCTGTACCGGCGGCTGAACGGAGCGTGGTGGCTCACCCTCTGGCTGCTCGGGGCGGGCATCGTGCTGTCCCTGCTGAAGGGTTTCGATTACGCCGATGCACTCGTGCTGTCGGCGGTGGCCGGGATCCTCGTGCTCGCGCACGGCCGCTTTCCGCGGCGCGCCTCCCTGCTCGACCAGCGGTTCTCGGCGCGCTGGGTCGCGGCCCTGATGGTCGTACTCGCCACCACCGCCTGGCTGGTGGTGTTCTCGTTCCGGCACGTACCCTACGCGAACGACCTGTGGTGGGAGTTCGCATTCAAGGCACAGGCGCCACGGAGCCTGCGCGCCTCGCTCCTCGCGGTGATCCTCGCCGCGGTCTACGGCCTGTGGCGGTTGCTGCGTCCGGCGGTGCCGCTGATCTCGGCACCGACCGAGACCGACTACGCGCAGGTCGAGAGAATCCTCGAGCGCGCCTCCGATACGACGGCGAATCTCGCTCTGCTCGGCGACAAGTGCCTGCTGTTCGACGATGCGGCCAGCGCCTTCATCATGTACCAGATCTCCGGGGGCAGCTGGGTGGCGATGGGCGACCCGGTCGGGCCCTGGGAGGCTCGCGAACCGCTCGCCTGGCGCTTCGTCGAACGCTGCGACGACATGGCGGTCTCGCCGGTGTTCTATCAGGTCACGCCGGAGAACCTGGCGATCTACATCGACCTCGGACTCAGACTGAGCAAGCTCGGCGAGGAGGCGCTGGTCGATCTCGAGGCGTTCTCGCTCGAGGGAGGCGGCGCCCGCGCGGATCTGCGCCAGGCGCACCGGCGCGCCGGCCGTGAAGGCGCCGTGTTTCGGTTGGTGCCTAGGGCGGAGGTCGGCGCGATCATGCCGCGTCTGCGCGAGGTGTCGGACGTCTGGCTCGGGGACAAGAGCGGCGAGAAGGGCTTTTCGCTCGGCTACTTCGACGAGCGGTATCTGGAACGCTTCGACTGCGCGGTGGTCGAATTCGAGCAGCGGATCGTCGCCTTCGCGAACCTCTGGCGCACCGGCGACCGGAGCGAGCTGTCGGTGGATCTGATGCGGTTTTCCGCCGCGGCGCCGAAGTCCGTGATCGACTTCCTGCTGATCGAGTGCATGCTCTGGGGCAAGCGGGCCGGATACCGGCGATTCAACCTCGGCATGGCGCCATTGTCGGGTCTCGAGGAGCATCCGCTCGCGCCCGCCTGGCACAAGCTCGGCCGGCTCGTGCAGCGCTACGGAGAGGATTTCTACCACTTCGAGGGATTGCGCAAGTTCAAGGAGAAATTCGAGCCGACCTGGAGGCCGCGCTATCTCGCCGCGCCCGGCGGATTGTCGATGGCCGGTGCCCTGCTCGACGTGACCAACCTGATCTCCGGCGGACCGCGCCGGATCGCGACGAAGTGAGCGCAAGCGCTCGGCCCGATGCCGTAATGGAGACTGGACGATGAAATCCGCGAATCCCTGGCTCGCTCTGTTGCTGTACTGCGCATGCGCGGGCGCGTTCGCGGCGCCGACGGCGCGGCGGGCCCCGACGCGGTCCGCTACCCCATCGGCTCCGGCCTCGTCCGCACTCATCGAGCACTACGAGCGATTCGGCGCCATCACGGTCTATCCGAGCGTCGGCGAACCGCATGATTTCGTGATTTTTCTCTCCGGCGACGGCGGCTGGCATCTCGGCGTGATTTCCATGGCCAAACGCCTCGCGAGCCACGGCGCGATCGTCGCCGGCGTGGACATGCGCCACTACCTCAAGGCGCTGCGACGTGAACGAGATCGCTGCGTTTCGCCGGACGTCGACTTCGAGAACCTGAGCCATTACCTGCAGGCTAAGCTCGGTGTAAAACATTATCTGCAGCCCTCGCTGGTCGGGTACTCCTCGGGTGCCACGCTCGCCTATGCGACCCTGGTCGAGTCTCCCGACGGGTTGTTCAAGGGCGCACTGAGCCTCGGTTTCTGTCCCGATCTCGATCTGATCAAGCCTTTGTGCGCGGGTTCGGGAATCCACGCGACGCCGCGCCGCAACGCGCGGGGCGTGCTCAAGGGCGTGAATTTCCTACCCGCCAAATCGTTGCCGGGACGCTGGATTTCTCTGCAGGGCGAGATCGATCAGGTCTGCCCGATCGAGCCGACCGCGAAATTCATGGCGCAGGTGCCGGGCGCGCAGATGGTGCGGCTGCCAAAGGTGGGGCATGGGTTCGGCGTTGAGCGGAACTGGGTGCCCCAGTACGTCGATGCCTTCGAGCGACTGACCGCGGAGGCGCCACCTGTGCTGCCCGCTGCGCAGGCCGCCGGGTCCGGCCCAGGCGGCGCCGCGGCAAGCGCCGCGGACACACCGGCGATGCCCGCGGCGGGCTCGTCCGGCGCCGCAGCGAGCCTCTCCAGGGCGGGCGGAGCCCTTGCGGGGCCGCTCGCGGGTCGCGCTGTCGACTCACCTTCGGTCGCCGACCTGCCGCTCACCGTGGTGCCGGCCGCAGCCGGCCGTTCGAGTCCCTGGTTCGGCGTGTTCCTCTCGGGCGACGGCGGCTGGGTCGGCATCGATCGGAGCATTTCCGCCGCGCTGGCCGCACGCGGCATTCCGATGGTCGGCTGGGATTCTCTGCGCTATTTCTGGACGCCGCGCACGCCCGAGGGCGCCGCGCGAGACCTCGACCGCGTGATTGCCCACTACGGTCGGCTGTTCGGCAAGTCACGCGTGCTGTTGGTTGGCTATTCCCAGGGCGCCGATACGCTGCCCTTCATGGTCAACCGACTGCCGTCCGCCACCGCGGCCCAAGTGGGACTGACCGCGCTGCTCGCGCTGAGCGATCGCGCCGACTTCGAATTTCACATCGCCAACTGGCTCGGCAGCTCCCGAGGTGGTATCCCGACCGCCCCGGAACTGGCTCACTGGCGCGGCGCGCCCTACCTCTGCCTCTACGGGAAAGAGGACCACGAAGCGGCCTGCGCGCACGAGACGGTCCCGCCGGGCGTGCGGATCGAGATGCCGGGCGGGCACCACTTCGACGGCAGCTACGCGGCGATCGCCGAGCGCATCCTCGCGCACCTGCCGAGCCGCTGAGCGCTCCTCAGCGGGCGGCGGCCTCGATCCGACGGGCGGCCTCGCGGAGCTTGGGCACGAATTGTTCGACCGCCTGGCGCAGCGGCAGGGCGGTCGCCGCGAAACGCACCGCGAGCGCGGCGCGAACCCGGCCCTTGAACAGCACCGGCACGGCGAGACTGGTCTCGTCCGAGACGCGGCGCTGGCGGTGGGCCTGCGCATAGCCCTGGTCACGGATCTCACCAAGCAAGCGCTCGACTTCGGCGCGGTCGCGCGCGAGCCGATCGTCGAGCGCGCTCGAACGAGCCAGGGCCTCGAGCGCGGCGTCCCGCTCGCTGGCTTCGCAATGGGCGAGATAAACACGCCCCGAGGCCGAGCCGAGCATGGCCAGGCGAGTGCCCGGACCGTGGCGCTCGAGCGCCAGCGGGCTCTGGTGGTCGGTCGATTCGCGTACCCGCATCGTAAGGTCCGAGGGGGTTGCGATGGCGATCGGCCAGATGAGTTCGGCGCCGAGCGTCCGCAGGTGCGGCCGCGCCACGTGCGCAAGCATCGCCCCGTCGTCGAAGCCGTCGGCGAGCGAGCGCACCAGGATCGTCGGCCGATAACAGTCGTCGTGCGCATCTCGCTCGACGTAACCGGCGAGACGCAGGGTCTCCAGGATCCGATAGGTCGTGGTTCGCGGCAGATCGAGCGAGCTCGCGAGCGTGTTGATCGCGGCGCGCTCCTGGCGGTTGAGTTCCGCGAGCAGCTGCAAGCCACGGTTCAGCGCGCGGATCGGCCGGGTCGAGTCTCGTGCCTCGGCCTCCAACTCCAGGCTCTCGCTCTGTTCGCCTACATCCATGATCTGAACTCCTCAGCCGATGCTGGCCGAATATTGTTCATGCAATGTCCATGACAAATATATACAAAACATGGACAGGATGTCCAGCCAGTGGTCGCCCGAGGGCTCGCGTTCAGTGGGCGGGATTCAAGGAGGCGAGCGCGAGCAGCGCGCGGCCGCGCGCGGCCGCGTGATCGACGATCGGCTTGGGGTAATGACGGCCGAGGTCGACTCCGGCGGCGCTCAGGATCTCGGCGGGCGCTTCCCAGGGCCGGTGGATCCAGGCCGAGGGCAGGCGCGCGAGTTCCGGGACGTAGCGGCGCACGTAGTCGCCGTTCGGATCGAACTTCATGCCCTGGCCAACCGGGTTGAAGATCCGGAAATACGGAGCGGCATCGGCACCGCAGCCGGCGACCCATTGCCAGCCGAGCGTGTTCGCGGCCAGGTCCGCATCGACCAGGGTGTCCCAGAACCAGCGCGCGCCTTCGCTCCAGGGCAGCAGCAAGTCCTTGACCAGGAACGAGGCGACGATCATGCGGACGCGGTTGTGCATCCAGCCGGTTCGCCAGAGCTCGCGC
Source organism: Gammaproteobacteria bacterium (assembly GCA_028870275.1). GTDB lineage: Bacteria > Pseudomonadota > Gammaproteobacteria > Steroidobacterales > Steroidobacteraceae > Bog-1198. Next base: position 8,072 of record JAGWPY010000112.1, read on the forward strand.
ATGCCGGCATCGACGATCGGATAGCCGGTGAGTCCGCGTTGCCAGGCGGCGAGGGCCGCCGGGTCGTCGCGCCAGGGAAAACGCCCGTAGGCCGCGCGCAGCGGCTCGCTGGGCGTCGACGGGAAGTGGAACAGCAGGTGATGGGCGAATTCGCGCCAGCCGAGCTCCGCGACGAACTGCGACTGGCGCCAGTCGGGCCGTCCGGCCTCGAGCCGCGTGCGCAGCGCGTGCCAGATTTCGCGTGGCCCAATCTCACCGAAATGCAGGTGCGGCGAGAGCCGCGATGTGGCAGCGAGGTCGGGACGGTTGCGCGCCTCGGCGTAGTCCGCGAATGCCGCGTGCACGAATTCCCGGAGGCGGTGCGCGGCTGCGGCGCTGCCCGGCTGCCAGGCCTCGCGCAGGCCCTCATCCCAGGCGATGCGCGGCCGCAAATCGAGCTCCTCGAGCTCGAGCGAGGCCGGCCATCGTGCCGGGGCGTCGAGGACCGGGGCGTCGAGCGGTGCCGGAGGGTCGCCGAGCGCGACACAATGACGCCAGAACGGCGTGAATACCTGGAAGGGCGCGCCGGACTTGTTGCGCACCTCCCAGGGTTCGCGCAGCAATGCCGCGTTGTAGCTCTCGGCGGCGAGACCGGCGGCGCGTAGAGAGGTCTTCAGCAGGGAATCGCGAGCCACCGCCGCCGGTTCGTAGCGGCGGCTCCAGACCACGCGATCCGCGCCGCATTCGCGCGCGAGTCGCAGCAGTTCGGCGAGCGAATCGGCGGCGCGCCGCAGGATCAGCCGCGAGCCGGCGCGGCGCAGATCCGCGGCGAGCGCGGCCAGGCCATGGTGTAGCCACCAGCGGCTCGCACCCCCGGGAGCGAAGGCGCGTTCCTCCTCCGGAGCCCATACGAACACCGGCACCACGGCGCCCTCGGCGGCGGCCGCGACCAGCGCCGGATGGTCGGTGAGCCGCAAATCCGCGCGAAACCACATGATCGTCGTCATGCGCGAGAGCCTGTGCGAGCGCCGCGCCGCGTGCAAGTCTCGCGCGCGCCGGCCTCCGTGCCGCAGACGCCGGGCGGTTCGGCTACAATTCCGCCATTTCGCCACCGTCCGCTCGCAGGGAACCCATTCGATGACGACCGAACCTAACGCCGAACCGGGCACTTCGATCGAGACCGACGTCGTAATCGTCGGCGCAGGCCCGGTCGGCCTGTTCCAGATCTTCGAGCTCGGACTCCTCGGCATTCGCGCGCACATCGTCGATTCGCTCGCCCACGTGGGCGGCCAGTGCACGGAGCTCTACCCCGACAAGCCGATCTACGACATCCCCGCCTTGCCGGTCTGCGGCGCCCAGGAGCTCATTGACCGGCTGATGCAGCAGATCAAACCCTTCAACGCGAGCTTCCACCTCGGCCAGGAAGTCACCGGTCTCGAGCCGCGGGCGGACGGCCGATTCCGTCTGACGACGGCGCTCGGCACCTGTTTCCTCACACGCACCGTGGTGATCGCCGGTGGCGTCGGGTCATTCCAGCCGCGCCGCCTCGCCGCGCCGGGAATCGACGCGCTCGAGGGTCACAGCGTGTTCTACCGGGTCAAGAACGCATCCGACTTTCACGGCAAGGAGCTGGTGATCTGCGGCGGCGGCGACTCGGCGCTCGACTGGACCGTCGCTCTGTGCGAACACGCCCGCAGCCTCGTGCTCGTGCATCGCCGCGCCGAGTTCCGCGCCGCGCCGTCGAC
>JAGWPY010000012.1 GCA_028870275.1 Gammaproteobacteria bacterium
CATTGGCGTCGACACCGCCGGTCAACACCTTGCCCGAGCTCGGGACGACGGTGTTGTAAGCGCGCCCAAGCCGGGTGATCGAGTCCAGCAAAATGACCACGTCCTTCTTGTGCTCGACCAGGCGCTTGGCCTTCTCGATGACCATTTCGGCCACCTGCACGTGCCGGCTCGCCGGTTCGTCGAAGGTCGAGGAGACGACCTCGCCCTTGACCGTGCGCGCCATTTCCGTGACTTCCTCGGGCCGCTCGTCGATGAGCAGCACGATCAGGTAGCACTCCGGATGGTTCGCGGTGATCGAGGTGGCGATGTTCTGCAGCAGCATGGTCTTGCCGGCCTTCGGCGGCGAGACGATCAGGCCGCGCTGGCCCTTGCCGATCGGCGCGACCAGGTCGATCGCCCGGGCCGTCAGATCCTCGGTCGAACCGTTGCCGCGCTCGAGCTTGAGGCGCTCGGTCGGGTGCAGCGGCGTGAGGTTCTCGAACAGAACCTTGCCGCGCGAGCTCTCGGGGGAGTCGAAGTTGATCTCGCCGACCTTGAGCAGTGCGAAATAGCGCTCGCCATCCTTCGGCGGGCGGATCAGGCCGGAAATCGAGTCGCCGGTGCGAAGGTTGAAGCGCCGGATCTGGCTCGGACTCACGTAGATGTCGTCGGGTCCGGCGAGATAGCTCGAGTCGGCCGAGCGCAGGAAGCCGAAGCCGTCCTGCAGGATCTCGAGAACGCCGTCGCCGTAGATGTCCTCGCCCTTGCGCGCGTGCGCCTTGAGGACGCCGAAAATGATGTCCTGTTTGCGCGAGCGGCCCATGTTCTCGAGGCCCATGGACTCGGCCAGCTTGACCAGATCGGCGATGGGACGCTTCTTGAGCTCGGTGAGATTCATCGAGCTGCGGCTGCGCGCCAGATCCGTCGGCGCGATGATCTCGAGATCGTCGCCGCCCTCCGGGAGGTCGCCGTAGTCTTCCTGGGGCGCGCGGTTGCCGCCGTTTACGTTGCCGCCGCGCTGGCGGTTGGACCGCCCGGGGCGCCCGCCGCCCTGTCCGCCCTGTCCACCGCCGCGGGACTGGTTGCCGAGGTAGCCTCTCACAGGTTGCTGTCCAGGAACGCGGCGAGCTGCGACTTGGACACGGCGCCGACCTTTTGCGCCTCGACCGTGCCGTTCTTGAACAGGATCAGCGTCGGAATTCCGCGGATGTTGAACTTCGGCGGCGTCGCCGGATTCTCGTCGATGTTCAGCTTGGCGATGCGCAGGCGATCCTTGTACTGCTCGGCGATCTCGTCGAGGATCGGCGCGATCATCTTGCAGGGACCGCACCACTCCGCCCAGAAATCGAGCAGAACGGGACGATCGGACTTGAGAACGTCCTTGTCGAAATTCGCATCGCTGGTATGAACGATACTGGGATTACTCACTGCGGAATGCCCTCCTGATGGAGCGTCGTCGATGTGCGGGGACTGATGTACGGGGAGTTCGGAAGCGGGGCCTTCGGGGCGGCGCGAAGTGACGGGGCGCGGCCGTTCGGGCACAATACACGGCTTTAGCGGTGTTGATTACCTTAAACGGGTACCGGTGATACGGTTGATGGGAGCGGCTAGACCGGCTCTGGATTTGCCGTATTGTTAACCGTTCCTCTACCATTTTGCAAGCGCCCGCGAGTCACCAAACCAAAATGTCAGACGCCCATCTCAGCCAGCAGAGCTTCGACTCCCTGACGCTTCCGGAATCCTTGGCGCGAGGGATCGCCGATCTCGGCTTCACGCGCTGCACGCCGATCCAGGCGCAGACCCTGCCCGAGGCGCTCGCCGGCCGCGACGTCGCCGGCCAGGCGCAGACCGGCACCGGCAAGACCGCCGCATTCCTGGTCGCGCTGTTCAACCGGCTGCTGACCCAGCCCGCCTCGCCGGACCGGCCGCGCAACGCACCGCGCGCGATCGTGATCGCGCCGACCCGCGAACTCGCCGTACAGATCCACTCCGATGCGCAGGCCATCGGCCGGCACACCGGCCTCGAGCTCGCGATCGTCTTCGGCGGCGTCGATTACGAGAAGCAGCGGCGCACGCTCGAACAGGGGACGGACGTGCTGATCGGCACCCCCGGACGCATCATCGATTATTTCAAGCAACGCGTGTTCGACCTGCACCACATCCAGGTGGCGGTGCTCGACGAGGCCGACCGCATGTTCGACCTGGGTTTCATCAAGGACATCCGCTTCATCCTGCGCCGGCTGCCGCCGCCGGCCCAGAGGCTGAACATGATGTTCTCGGCGACGCTGTCCCACCGCGTCATGGAACTCGCGCACGAACACATGAACGACCCGGTGCTGATCCGGGTCGAGCCGGACAAGATGACCGTCGACCGGGTGCGGCAGTCGCTCTACTTCCCCTCGAGCGAGGAGAAGATTCCGTTGCTGGTCGGTCTGTTGCGGCGCATGGACGCCCACAGGACGATGGTGTTCGTGAATACGCGGCGCATGGCCGAAGTGCTCGAGCGCCACCTGATCGCCAACGGTTTCGTCGCCCAGGCGCTCTCCGGCGACGTCCCTCAGGCCAAGCGGCTGAAGATGATGCGCGAGTTCCACGACGGCGAAGTCGCGGTGCTGATCGCCACGGACGTCGCCTCGCGCGGACTGCACATTCCGGACGTGAGCCACGTATTCAACTTCGACCTGCCGAACGACGCGGAGGACTACGTGCACCGGATCGGTCGTACGGCGCGTGCCGGCGCGGAAGGCGATGCGATCAGCTTCGCCTGCGAGGAATTCGCGATCGCCCTGCCGGACATCGAACGCTACATCGGCCACCAGATCCCCAGGGCCTCGATCGATCCGGCCGACCTCGCCGCCTTGACCGCACCGCCTCCGGCCGAGTGGCGTGAACGCGCGCCGCGCCACGGCGGGCCGCGAGGCGGCTCCCGGCAGAGCGGCGGCCCGCGATCCGGCGCGC
>JAGWPY010000113.1 GCA_028870275.1 Gammaproteobacteria bacterium
CAGCCGCGCCTGCCCGATGCGCGCCGCCGCGAGAATGACCAGTTCGCGGCTGTCGGCCCGCGCCGGAGCGAGATCGCTAGACTGACGGATACCGAGGTACTCCGGCTCCAGTCCCGCCGCGGCGAGCGACTCGAACCCCTCGAGCTCGTAGGCGAGAAAATCGCGGCCGCCGCCCTCGATGCGTTTACCGATGCCGCGCAGGATCGCGTGCAGTCGGGTCGCCACGCTGCGCTGCGCATAGGAGAGATGGCGGTTCGCCGAGGAGAACGGCAGACCGTCGTAATCACGTACGATCGGGCAGACGGCGAGCTCGAGCGGCAGGAACAGGTCGTCGATCAGCTGACGCATCATCACGAGCAACTGGTAGTCGCGCTCGCCGAACACCGCGACGTCGGGACGCAGAAGGTTGAATTGTTTCGCGAGCACCGTCATCTGCCTGGCGAAATGACCCGGGCGGGTCGCACCCTCGAGCACGTTCGACAGGTGCGGGACCTCGACGACCGGACCGTTCTCGAGCCCCGCCGGAAAGATCTCGTGGATCGGCGGGACGAACAGCACGTCGGGAGGGTCTTTCTGAAGGAGTTCGCGGTCAGCCGCCTGTGAGGACGGCTCGCGTCCGCTCGCGTGGGGAAAGACGCTGACGATCACGTGATCGGCGCGCGCGCGCGCTTCGGAAATGAGGCGCAGGTGCCCCTTGTGCAGACTGCCCGCGGTAGGCACCAGCGCGACGTGCGCGTCCGCGCCCCGCCATTGACCGATGCGGTCGCGGATCGAGGCGTTGCGGGTGAGTACTTCCAAATTCCGCTCCCGCTCAGCCCGCGGGCAGCAGCGCCGCGCTGCCCGGATTGAAGAAATGGCGTCCGCGTCGGGTCTTCACGATCTGCTCGTAGAGCCGGCGAAAGTCGGCGTCGCTGCCGATCGGATCGATCGAGGAGGCGTTGACGATCAGCAGGGGCGCGGCGTCGTAATCGTGGAAGAAGCGCGCATAGGACTCGGTCAGGCGTTCGAGATAATCCCGTTCGATGTACTGCTCATAGCGGATGCCGCGCTTGGCGATCCGGTCGAACAGCACGTCGACCGGCGCCTGCAGATACACCACGAGATCGGGCTTGGGCGCGTCCACGACCACGCGCTCGTAGACCCGCTCGTACAGCGACAACTCCGCATCGTCGAGGGTCACGCGTGCGAACAGGCGGTCCTTGTCGAGCAGATAGTCCGCGACCCGCACCGCGTCGAACAGATCCGCCTGCCGCACCTCCTCGAGCTGCCGTGCGCGCTGGAACAGGAAGAAGAGCTGGGCCTGAAAGGCCGCCGCGCGCGGATTGCGATAGAAACGCTCGAGAAACGGGTTCTGATCGGCCTGCTCGAGAAGCAGCTGCGCGCCCATGGTCTCGGCGAGTCGGCGGGCGAGACTCGTCTTGCCGACGCCGATCGGCCCTTCGACCACGATCAGGCGATGCGGATTGGTGCCCAATTCGGCAACTGTGTTGTTCATTGCAGGACCGTGAGCCCGGCCTCCCCGGCCCTTTGCATCAAATCGCGCACCCGCCCGCAACCCGGAATCGAGAGGGTCGGCGCCACGTCGTGCAGAGGATACAACACGAAATTGCGATCGCGAATGCCGGGGTGAGGCATGGTGAATCCGGGCTCCGCGATCGGTTCGTCGGGCATCCACAGCAGATCGAGATCCACGATCCTCGGCCCCCAGCGTTCGCCACGTTCGCGCCCCATGCGCCGCTCGATCGTCAGCAGTTCCTGCAGAAGCGCTCGCGGCGCGAGGGTCGTGAGCAGGCCCGCCACGGCGTTGACGAAATCCGGTTGGTCCTGGGGCCCCAACGGGCGCGAGCGGTAGGCGCGCGAACGGGCGAGCAAACGCACGCCCGACAATGCGCCGAGATGCTGGTAAGCCTCGAGAACCCGCGCCGCCGGATCGCGCAGATTGCTGCCGATCGCGACGTAAGCCGGTCGCCAGCGGGTGCACATCGCCGGAGGCTCAGGGCGCCGCGGGTGCCGAACCACCGCGCCGGCCGCGACCGCGGCGGCGGCGCCCGGTCGGCGGCGCACCCTCCGCACCGGCCGGCGCACCACGCGCCTGCACCTTGAGGATCCGCTCCTCCTGCGGCAGCAGCTGTATTTCGGTCCACCAGTCGGCGATCTCGCGGTCGGCCGCGCCGACCTGGACGCGCAGCATCAGAAAATCGTAGGCGGCGCGGAATCGCGGGTGGTGTAGCAGGCCGAGCGACTTGACGCCGGTGCGGCGGTTGAACCTCGGTTGCAACATCAGTAGTTCGCGCATCGGCACCGAGAACCGTCGCGGAATCGACACCCGCGACTGCTGCGCCTTCAGCACTGCATCGCAGGCGTCGAGGAGCTGCGCGACGTCGGGCGCGGGCCCCGCGTTGCGTTCGTTCATTTCACGCAGCACCGCACCCCACAGCAGCAGCGCGAACAGGAAGGTCGGCGTGACCGCCTTGTCGGCGGCGATGCGCTCGTCGGTGTTCCTGAGACCCTGATCGAGCATCTGCTCGGCGTACGCGTACGGTGGCCGCGAGAACGCCGCCGCTGCCAGCGGGAACATGTGCTCGAACAGGCCGTAACGGCGGAGCAACAGGTAGGATCGGGCGCCGTAGCCGGACAGAAACAGCTTGAGGGTCTCGTCGAACAACCTCGCCGCCGGCACGCCGTCGAGCAGGTGCGCTAAGCGGCGGATCGGTTCCTCGGATGGAGGATCGATCGAGAAATCGAGCTTGGCCGCAAAACGCACCGCGCGCAGCATGCGTACCGGATCCTCGCGATAGCGCGCGTCCGGATCGCCGATCATCCGCAGGCGCCGGGCTTCGATGTCGGCGACGCCGCCGACGAAGTCCCAGACCGAGAAGTCCTCGATGTTGTAATAAAGAGCGTTCGCGGCGAAATCGCGCCGCCAGACGTCCTCCGCGATCGTGCCGTAGACGTTGTCCCGCAGGATCCGGCCGCGCGTGTCGATGGCGCGGTCCTCGTCGTCCACAGGTGCGCCGGGCTCCGCTTCCGGATCCAGGGCATCCTCACGTTCGGGGGCCGCTGCGGCGCGAAAGGTCGCCACTTCGATGATCTCGCTGCCGAAGTGAACGTGTGCCAGGCGAAACCGCCGGCCGATCAGTCGGCAATTACGAAAGAGCGCCCGGACTTCCTCCGGTAGCGCATTCGTGGCGACGTCGAAATCCTTGGGGCGTACGCCGAGCAGCAGATCACGAACCGCGCCGCCCACCAGGAACGCCTGGTATCCCGCCTCCTTGAGGCGATAGAGCACTTTGAGCGCGTTTGGCGAGATCTCGGATCGGGAGATCGTGTGTGCGGCCCGGGGTATGACGACCGGGGTGATTGCAGTCGAAAGTTCGTTCAAAAACGTACGGTTCCGCTTGAGTCCAAAAAATTGCTCCGTATACTACCAGCCCTCTTGATCAAAGCGGCGGCTCAGATTCGCCGCGCACGTCCTGAAACAGGCTCCCTTCGTCTAGAGGCCTAGGACACGGCCCTCTCAAGGCTGTAACACCGGTTCGAATCCGGTAGGGAGCGCCAATTCAATCAATCACTTGCGTGTCAGACCGGGCGACGGGAAACCCACATGACCGAACGCGACAGTGATACCGAGGACGATCGTCCCGCACGAACCTCTCGCCGCGAATTTCTCGGCGGAACGGCGCTGCTCGCGCTGACCGGCTGTGGCCTGCGGCTCCGTTCGCCGCGCGGCGCGGTCACCGCGCCGCCGAACCCGGCTGCCGCGGATCCGCTCGAGGAGTTTGCCTACGGCGAGGTACGACTGGACGCCGGCCGGGCACGCGAGCAGTTCGATGACACGCAGAGCGTGCTGCTGCGCATGGACGTCGACTCGCTGCTCAAACCTTATCGATTGCGCGCCGGCCTCGCTGCGCCGGGTCGTGACATGGGTGGCTGGTACGATCTCGTCGACGAGGCCGAGCGGGCTCGGAACCGGGATCCTTACGGCGGCCATGGATTCGCGCCCGGGCATGCATTCGGCCAGTGGATCTCCGCGCTCGCGCGTGGCCATGCGGCCTCGGGCAGCGCCGTCGCGCGGGCCAAGGTCGAGGCATTGCTGTCGCTCTATGGACCGGCCGTTTCGGGGCGTTTCTACGCGAACTTTGCGTTTCCCGCCTACAACTACGACAAGATCGTCTGTGGACTGATCGACGCCCACACTCACTGCGCTCTGCAATCGGCCCTGCCACTGCTCGATCGAACCACCGATGCGGCCGAGCCGCACCTGCCGCCGACCGCCCTGGACCGCGGCGAGCCGCAGCGGCGCTGGCGGGAGTCGATCGGCGAACCCACATCCGGCTGGTACCTGATGGACGAGAGCTACACCCTGCCGGAGAACCTGTTCCTGTCCTGGCGGCGTGGGGCCGGGCCGCGTTACCTGCCCCTGGCGAAGCGATTCCTGCTCGACGAAACCTATTTCGCCCCGCTCGCCGCGGGCCGGAACGTATTGGCGGGCCACCATGCCTACAGCTATGCGAACGCCCTCAATTCGGCGGTCCAGGCCTATCTGTCGCTTGGCAGCCGCATGCACCTCGACGCCGCGATCAACGGTTTCGACATGATCCTGGAGCAGAGCTTCGCCACCGGTGGCTGGGGTCCCGACGAGAGTTTCAAGGATCCACACGGCGACGAGCTGTACGCGAGCCTCGGCTCGACCCACCGCGGCTTCGAGACGCCCTGCGGCAGCTACGCGCACCTCAAACTCGCACGCTATCTGCTGCGGATCACGGCGGACGGCCGCTACGGCGACAGCATGGAACGGGTCCTGCTCAACACCGTACTCGGAGCGAAGAGGCTCGAGGACGACGGCAGAGCGTTCTATTATTCCGACTACAACTTCCGGGGATCGCGCCGCTATTTCCCCGACCCCTGGCCGTGCTGCGCGGGAACGCTGCCGCAGGTCGCCGCGGACTACCACGTGATGGTCTACTTCCGCAGCGCGCAGAACGTCTACGTGAACCTGTACACGCCGTCGACCGGCCGCTGGAGCGCGGCCGACGGCACGCGGCTGAGCATCGTGAATGGCGGCGATTACCTGCGCGATGGCGAGATCGAGCTCACGGTACGGGCGAGTCGCGCGAGCCGCTTCACGCTCCGTCTGCGCATTCCCGCGTGGTCGCGTCTGGACGGCCGGGTGCCGCACCTGCGGGTGAACGGCAAGCCGGTGCCGCTCCTCGAGGAGCGGGGCTTCGCATCACTCGAAGGCATCTGGAACGACGGCGACCGCGTGCAGCTACGGCTGCCGATGCCCGTGTACCTGTCGCCGGTCGACGCGCGCCACGGCGACGTCGTCGCTCTGATGCGCGGACCGCAGGTGCTGTTCGCGCTGACGCCGGATGCGAAGATCGGCCGCAAGCAGCTGCTCGGCGTGCGGCGCAACGGCGACGGACAATGGCAGGCGGGCGAACTGCGCTTCGCGCCCTTCACCGAGATCGGCGACCGACCCTACAGCGCCTACGTCCGCCTGGTCTGACCGGGCCTTGGGGAGCCGCGGGGCCGACTCGGCTGCGGTGTCGCGCCGCTCACAGCTCGTGTTCTTCGTGCAGCGCCGGCATCACGACCTCGGTGCCTTCGAGCACCGAGGCGAATTTTCGCATCACTTCCTGCTCGCCGTGGACCAGGAAAGTGCGCGCCGCTCCGGTCGCGCGATGCCACTCGAGGAGTTCGTCGCGATCGGCGTGCGCGGAGAATCCGTTGATCGTGTGCACGCGAGCCCTAACCGGGACCTCCTCGCCGAAGATCTGCACGCTCCTGGCGCCGTCGATGATACGCCTCGCGAGCGTTCCCTGCGAAGCGAAACCGACGAAGACAACCGAGCTCTGTTCGCGCGGAAGATTGTGTTTGAGGTGGTGTCGGACGCGCCCGCCGGTGCACATGCCCGAGCCGGCCATGATCACCGCGCCGCCGTCGATGCGGTTCAGGGCGATCGATTCGGCCGTCTCGCGCGCAAGGTGCAGCCCGGGCAATTGCAACGGGTCGTCGCCATCGCGGAACAGGGCCCGCGTCGAATCGTCGTAACACTCCGGATGGTGCTCGAAGATCTCGGTCGCAGAGATCGCCATCGGCGAATCGAGGAAGACCTGCAGCCGCGCCGGCAATGCGCCCGAGGACAGACCGCGCTTCATGTGGAACAGCAGTTCCTGGGCGCGCTCCAGCGCGAACGTCGGGATCACGACGTTGCCGCCCCGTCGAAGCGTCTCGACGATCGCCGAGTACAGTTCGTGCACGGACGGCTCGATCCTCTTGTGCAGGCGATCGCCATAGGTCGTCTCCATCACGACCACGTCGACCACAGGTGGGGTCACCGGATCGCGCAGCAGGCCGCGTCCGCGATTACCGAGATCGCCCGAGAACAGCAACCGGCGCCGGCGCCCGGACTCTTCGAGTTCGAGCAGGATGCTGGCCGAACCGAGAATGTGCCCGGCATCGAGGAAGGTCGCGCGAATGCCCGGCGCGAGGTCCAGTGGTTGGGCATATCGCGCCGTGCGCCCGAAACGGTCGAGCACGTTCAGCGCATCGAGCTCCGTATAGAGCGGCTTGACCGCCGCGGCGCGCGGCCCGTGCCGCGTATGGTGCGCGGCCCGCTCGGCCTCCTCCTCGTGCAGCTTGGCCGCGTCGAGCATCACCAGGCGGGCGAGCTCGCGCGTCGCACCGGTCGCGATGACCTCACCGCGCAGGCCGCGCCTGGCGAGCAACGGCAACCGGCCGACGTGATCCAGATGGGCGTGCGTCAGCAGCACGAAATCCACGCTCGCCGCGTCGAAGCCGAACGGTTCTGCGTTCTCCTCGTCGAGTTCGCGGCCGCCCTGATAGAGGCCGCAATCGACCAGGATCCGTTTGCCGGCGCAATCGAGGAGATGGCAGGAGCCCGTGACGCCTCGGTCCGCGCCGTTGAACTGCAGTTTCATCGCAGCGTCACTTTCATCATTGCGGAAAAACCCCAGCTTGCCGCCGCCGGCGCCGGATGGCAATGCGGGGATTCTCGCCGGGTCGCTATCCGCGTCTCCCCGGCAGGCGCACTTCGAAGCGGATCCGCGGGAGCATTTCCACGCCGCGCGCGTCGCGGATCCGCAGTCGCAGCCGATAGCCGCGATCCGCCGCGCCGCGCAGCTCGAATTCGCACGCGACCTGCAGGGCCAGTGAATACGGCTGACCGGATCCGGCGGCGGGTCCGGCCGCGGGTTCGAGGTCGCCCAGTTGGCATTCCTCCGGGCGGATGCGCAGCCCGGCATCGCGGGAATCGACGTCGATGCGCAACCGTTCGATCGGTGCGAGCGGCCTGACGTGCGCGATCAGCATCAGGCGGCCCGGCGCGACGTCGCCCGCCTGGACGCGCACCGTGAGCACAGACCCCGCCGCACTGATCGGCAAGTGCCCGATGGAATCGTCCCGCCTCGCCTGCTCGCGCCCGGCGCAGGCGACGAGGGCGATCGCACAGCCGACCGCGACCGGGACGGTCCCGAACAGGCGGCGCAGCGCCTTCACGGGCGGCCCTCGCTCACGATCCTGCGGAACGTCAGATTGACGCGCGGGCCGCAGGCCCGGGTCTGCTTCGGAAGCGCGTGCCGCCAGCAACGCTGGGTGTCGCCGCCCATCACCAGCAGGCTCCCCGACGCGAGCCGCAGGCGCACCGGCGCCGCTTCGAGGGGACGGCGCGGCCGGAACACGAATCCGCGCTCGGCGCCGAAGCTCACCGAGGCGATCAACGGTCGCAGGCCGAGCTCCGGTTCGTCGTCGCTGTGCAGTCCCATGCTGTCGCGCTGGTCGCGGTACAGGTTTGCGAGCACGGAGTTGAAGCGGGTCCCGAGCCGGGACTCGATCCGTTCCCGGATCGCCGCGAGGCCAGGGGTCCATGGTGAGGGTTCGAGGGACAGGCCGGAGTAGCGGTAGCGTGCTCCCGGGTCGCCGTGCCAGGAGATGAGTCGCGGCTGCAGCACGCGGCGGCCCCAGAGCACGATGGACTCCTGCCTCCAGGG
>JAGWPY010000114.1 GCA_028870275.1 Gammaproteobacteria bacterium
AGCTGCTGCCATTGCAGCACCTCGATGTCGCAATCCTCGAGATCGAAACTGCGGGCGAGCACGCGGGCGATCTCGCGGTCGCCGTGCACCAGGCCGTTGCGGCCGAGCAGCTCGACCACGCCGCGATACTCGCTGTACTCCACCCCGCCGTCCTGCTGCGCGATGAAGTGCGTGTAGTACTTGATGCCCATGGGTCGATACTCTAAGGTCCCGGAGCGCGCGGGCGCTGTGATCCGTTGCGCAAACCTTATTGTCAAATCGTGAGACCCGGGTCACAGGAACCGTGCGGCCCGGGGACGGAATTTCGACCGTGTCACGTTATCGCGCGCCGATGGTACCGGCGTCCAAATACATCACGCCCGAAGGCGCGCGCCGGATGCAGGAAGAGCTGCATCGGCTCTGGCACGTCGAACGACCGCAGGTGACCCAGGCGGTCGCCGCGGCGGCCGCGCAGGGCGACCGGTCGGAGAACGCCGAATACACCTACGGCAAGAAGCGGCTGCACGAGATCCTCAGGCGCGTGCGCTTCCTGCGCAAGCGGCTCGAGGGCATGACGATCGTCGAGGATCTCACGCCCGGTGCGCGCCGCGACCCGGGCCGCGTGTACTTCGGCGCGTGGGTCGAACTCATGGACGAGCGCGGCGAACGCCGCTGGCATCGGATCGTCGGACCCGACGAGTTCGACCTCGCCGAGGGCTACCTCAGCATGGACTCGCCGCTCGGGCGCGCGCTGTTACGCCGCGCGCTCGACGAGGAGATCGTGGTCGAGCTGCCGGCCGGACCGCGGCGACTGACGATCGTCGCGATCCGCTACGGCACGCGGCCTTGAGGCGCGCGTAGCGCGCTCAGACCACCCGGACGTTCTTGAACTGCCACGGATCCTCGAGGTCGAGATCCTCGGGAAACAACTCGCCGCGCCGCTCGAGCGGAGTCCAGTCGGTGTAACGACCGACGAGCTTGCCGAGGTACGGCTCGCAGACGGCGAGCGGACGCTCGAAATCCATCTCATCCGGCTCGATGATGCCTCGCTCGGGGTTCTCGATCGCGAAGACCATGCCGGCGAGCGTCGAAGCGGTCACCTGCAGGCTCGTGGCGCTGTTGTGGGGCGCGAGCCGGCGGGCTTCCTCGATGGACAACTGCGACCCGTACCAGTAGGCGTTCTTCGCGTGGCCGCAGAGCAGCACGCCGAGCTCGTCGACGCCTCCGGTGATCTCGTCCATCAGGATCCGCTTGTCGGGCTGCATCCGCCAGTTGCGCCCCGCGAGCTCGTGCACCGACAGCACGGCATCGTTGCAGGGATGGTAGGCGTAATGCGAGGTCGGGCGATAGACGACGCGTCCGTCCTGTTCGACCGTGTAATAGTCGGCGATCGAGATCGCCTCCGAATGCGTGATCAGGAATCCGTGGAACGCGCCGGCATCCGGCGTCCAGGTGCGCACACGCGTGCTCGCGCCCGGACGATTGAGATAGATCGCGCAGCCCGACCCGCGCGAGTGCCGGCCCCCGTCGGCCGGGAAATGCTTTTCGTGCGTCCCCCAGCCGAGCTCCGCGGGCTGGGAACCCTCGCTCACGAAGCCGTCGACCGACCAGGTGTTCACGAACTCGCCGAGCCGTTTCGGCCTCGCCGAGACCTGCGTGTCGCGCTCGGCGACGTGGATCACCTTGATGCCGAGACGCTGGGCGAGCCGGGCCCACCCGGCGCGGTCGCGGGGCCTCGCCACCTCGACGCCCGTATCCGCGGCGATGTTGAGCAGCGCCCGCTTGATCAGGTGCGAGACCATGCCCGGGTTGGCGCCATGCGTGAGCACGGCGGTCGGCCCGCCCGCAAACCCCTCGCGCAGCGCGAGCGCATCGAGCCGCAGCGCGTAATTGCTGCGGTTCTCGACCGACAGGCCCGGATCGAAATAGCCTCCGGCCCAGGGTTCGATGCAGGTGTCGAGATAGAGCGCGCCCCGCTCGCGCGCCAGCTTGATGAGCGCGAGACTGGAGACATCGACCGAGAGGTTCAGCAGGAAATCGCCCTTGCCGAGCAAGGGCTCGAGCACCTGGCGATGGTTCGCGGCGGTCAACGGCGCGAGCACAAACGCGACTCCATAGGCACGCGCTTCCTCGAGCCCCTTGTTCTCGGCCGTGACGATCGTGATCCTCTCGGCGCTGACGCCGATGTGGCGCAGGATCAGCGGCAGGACGCCCTGCCCGATGCTGCCGAAGCCGACGAAAACGATCCTGCCGGAGAACGCCACCTGGGTTGCGCGATCGCTCATGGTTCGAGATCCGCCATCATCCTCACCTCGACGTGATTGTTACGGCCACTGCCTAAAGGGCCAGGGGAATTTCGCCGGCGGCCCGCCGCCGAGGCGTGAGGGTATATCGGCCGGTGCGCGCGGCTCAAGCGCCGCGCCAGTGGGGCGGATAGGTCCGCTCGTATCCCGGCAGCGCCTCGATGCGCTCGATCCAGCGGGCGAGAGCCGGGTAATTGCGCTCGATCGGCAGGAAGCGGGCGCCGAGCTCCGCGGCCTCGGGCCGGTCGAGGGCGCGCAGCAGCAGCTTCAGCCACGGGAAGATCACCATGTCGGCGGCCGAGTAGCCGGCGCCGACGATCCAGTGCTCACGGCTCAGCCGGCCCTCGAGCGTGCGCGCCTCGCGGGCGACCGCGTGCATCGCCTCAGTTGTGATGCCGCCCTCGCGGGCGAGCGCCCCGGAGAACACCGCCTCGACGATCCGCGCGGCGGCGGGTTCGGCATAGGCCTGGAACTCGCAGATCACGCGCATGATCACGCCGGCTTCCTCGGCGGTGCCGCCGAAGATCGGCCGTTCCGGGTACTTGACGTCGAGATAGTGGAGTACCGCGAGCGACTCGAACACGACGTAGTCGCCGTCCTTCAGCACCGGCAGCCGGCCGCGTGGATTCAGTCGCAGCATCTGCGGCGACTGATGTTCCTGCTTGTCGAAGTGCAGTCGCTGGGAATCGTAGGCGAGCCCCTTGTATTCGAGCGCGAGCATCACCCGCCAGGAATAAGGACTGCCGCTTCCCCAATAGAGTGTCAACGCCATGCGGCGCGATTGTAGCGGATGAACTCGGGGTGTCGACGCGTTAAGCTCGCCCGATGGAATATCGCACGCTGATCGATGCACCCACGCTCGCGACCCTTCTCTCCTCGCCCGGCGTCGCCGTAATCGACTGCCGGTTCGACCTCGCTCGGCCCGCCGCCGGTCGCGCCGCCTATCTGCAGGGACACCTGCCCGGCGCCCGCTATACGAGTCTCGACGAGGATCTGTCCGGCCCCGTCGCCGCAGGCACGGGACGCCATCCCCTGCCCGAGCCCGCGCAACTCGCCCGCCGCCTCGGCGAACTCGGCGTCGGCGAGGGCATCCAGGTGTTCGCCTACGACGAGCACAACGGCTCGTTCGCGGCCCGTCTCTGGTGGCTGCTGCGCTGGCTCGGTCACGAGCGCGTCGCCGTGCTCGATGGCGGGTGGACGGCCTGGCGCGCCGCCGGCGGCCCGATCGAGGCCGGCGAGGGCCCGCCGGCCCGCGCGCATTTCACGCCGCGCCCGAACCGCGCGGCCTGGACGACGGCCGATGAGGTCGCGGCGGCGCAAAGGCGCGGCGATCGCCTGCTGGTCGACGCGCGCGCCCGCGAGCGCTTCACCGGCGCGGTCGAGCCGATCGACAAGGTCGCCGGTCACGTGCCCGGCGCCCGCAATTATCCGTTCTCGGAGAATCTCGGCGCCGACGGCCGATTCCTGCCGGCCGCGGAACTCGCACGGCGCTGGCGCTCGTTCCTCGGCGACACGCCGCCCGAGCGCTTGATCGCGATGTGCGGCTCCGGAGTGACCGCCTGTCACGATCTGCTCGCGCTCGAACATGCGGGACTCGGGGGCGGCAGACTCTACGCCGGCTCGTTCAGCGAATGGATCGAGGACCCGGCCCGGCGGGTGGCGGTCGGCGAGAGCGGCTGAGCCGCGGCCACCGCACGGCGCGCACCGGGCCCCGCCTCTCGCGGCCTGTCGTGTCGTGTCGCGGCGCGGGGCGAGGCGGGCCCCTATGCGCGGAAGATCATTTACACGCGGCGACAATTTGTTATCTTGCGCGCCAAATGAACACGCCCGCCAAGAAGCTGCCCGCGGGACACGCCTGGGATCTCGAGGAGGCGCTCGATCTCTATCAGGTGCGGGCCTGGGGCAAGGGCTATTTCTCGATCAACGACCAGGGACACCTGGTGATCCGCCCCGACACCGGTGCGACGCGCGAGATCGACCTGTACGACGTGGTGCGGGGACTCGCCGCGCGCGACCTTCACACGCCGGTCGTGATCCGCTTCTCCGATATCCTCGCCCACCGGCTGCGGCGCATCGCCGAAGCGTTCGACACCGCGATCGCCGAGTACGATTATCGCAATCGCTACGCGGCCGTGTTTCCGATCAAGGTGAACCAGCAGCGCCTCGTGGTCGAGGAGGTCTACCGCTACGGCGAGGCTTTCGGTTTCGGGCTGGAAGTCGGCTCGAAGCCCGAGTTGCTCGCAGTGATGTCGCTCACCGAGAACGCGCCCGAACGCATCGTCGTGTGCAACGGCTTCAAGGACGCGAGCTACATCGAAGCGGTGATCCTCGCGACCAAGCTCGGCCGCACGATCATCCCGGTGGTGGAGAACTTCGAGGAGATCCACCTGATCCTGCGCTACGCGGCGCAGTACGGTGTGCGGCCGCGGATCGGCGTGCGGGTCAAACTCGCCAGCGAGGGCGCCGGCCGCTGGCGGGAATCGGCCGGTGAGAAGTCCAAGTTCGGCCTGTTCATCAGCGAGATCCTCGAGCTCGTCACGCTGCTGCGCGACCACGACATGCTCGACTGCCTGCAGCTGGTCCACTGCCATACGGGCAGTCAGCTGCAGGACATCCGCCGCGTCAAGGAGGCCGTCAACGAGCTCGCCCACGTCTACGCCGAGCTCAAGCTCATGGGCGCGGGTCTGCGCTACATCGACGTCGGCGGCGGACTCGGCGTCGACTACGACGGAAGCCGCACCAACTACGAATCCTCGATGAACTACACGCTCAACGAGTACGCGGGCGACGTGGTCTACCGCATCAAGAGCGTCTGCGACGCGCGCGGCGTACCGCATCCGATGATCGTCAGCGAATCCGGCCGGGCGATCGCCGCCTATCACAGCGTGCTGGTATTCGACACGCTCGGCGCCTCGACGCTCGATCAATTCAAGGTGAGCGGCCGGCCCGAGGAGGACTACCGCGGCGGCGGCGAACTGCCTGGCCCGGTGCGCGACCTGTTCGATTGTTTCCGCGCGATCAACGAGCGACGCCTCGTGGAGTGCTACCACGACGCGATGCAGGCGCGCGAACAGGCTCTGCAGATGTTCAACCTGGGGTATCTCAGCCTCGAGTTCCGCGGCCTGGCGGAACGGCTCTACTGGGCGACCTGCACGCGGATCCGCGACCAGTGCCGCAAGCTCGACAAGCCGCCCGAGGAGCTTCAGAACCTCGAGTCGATGCTGAGCGACGTCTATTTCTGCAATTTCTCGGTGTTCCAGTCCCTGCCCGACAGCTGGGCGATTGGGCAGCTGTTCCCGATCATGCCGATCCAGAGACTCCTCGAGAAGCCGACCCGCAACGCCGTGCTGGCCGACATCACCTGCGATTCCGACGGCAAGATCGACCGCTTCGTCCACCCGCGGGAGACCAAGCGCACCCTCGAGGTGCACCCGCTGGTCCCCGGCGAGCCGTATTACCTGGCGGCCTTCCTGGTCGGCGCCTATCAGGAAACGCTCGGCGACCTGCACAATCTGTTCGGCGACACCCACGTCGTGCACGTCCGCCTGCACGACGAGGGCGGCTGGTGGATCGAGGAGATCGTCAAGGGCGACACCGCCAACAAGGTCCTCGAGTACATGGAATACGACACCGACGAGCTGCACCCGCGGCTCGCCCGGGACTGCGAGCGGGCCGTGCGCGAGGGCCGCATGTCGCTCGCCGAGGCGCAGGCGCTCAAGCGCTTCTACGAACAGGAACTCGACGGCTACGCCTATCTCGAAGGGGAGTGAACCCGCCCATGGCGCTGGCGATGCGCCGGGTTTGCCAACGGCGGCTCGGCTGGCGTAGCATCGGGCGTAGGTTCGTTCACTAGGTCAAGTTGCGGGTTTTCGGGGTGAATAGCCTGCTCGTTCTGATCAGCGTACGGCCCAAGGGACAGGCCGCCGTCGCGTCGCTCGTGATGGCCGGCTTGGTTGTTGAAACGGCGCGCGAGCGGACCCGGCGAAAGAAACGGGGCCGCGCGACGTGCTCATTAATCCAGTGAGACCAGGTGAATGACGACGATTTACGTGGGTAACCTACCCTTCACGGCGACTGAAGACGAAGTTCGCGGCCTCTTCGAACGCTACGGGAAAGTCGAGTCCGTCAAGCTCATCAACGATCGCGAAACCGGCCGCCCGCGGGGCTTCGGCTTCGTCGAGATGCCGGCGAGCGACGCACAAAACGCGATCCAGCAGACCAACGGGTTCCAGATGGGCGGACGTCCGCTGCGCGTCAACGAGGCTCAGGAGCGGGCCCCGCGACCCAGGCCGGCCGGCGGCGGCGGCGGTGGCGGAGCGGGCGGACCGCGGCGCTGGTAGAACGGCGTACGGCCCTTGGAGCTTGAAGGGCCGTCACGCGGTTCGCGGCTTCCGTCGGGAGCGGAAGTCCGGTCGGATAACTAACGAGATCGACGGGGGGTGCGGCCGATCGGCCGGTGCGCCCACGCTCACCACATGCCTTTCAATTGATCCCGGACGTCGATGACCGGCTCCGTTCCCGCGGCGCGTCCCGCATCCCCGCCCACCGGCCTCGCATAGGCGGTCCGTTCGAGGCTCGCGAATACCCGTTCGGTGAGAAACCGGCTCTGCGCGCCATAGACGTGCGCGTCACCCATGCGCGGCTGCTGGGTGACCGGATATTTGAGCGGCGCGCACAGATGTAGTTCGTTGCGGGCGCGCGTGATCGCGACGTACAGGAGGCGCCGTTCCTCCTCGATCGCCGCGGGCTTGCCGGCGGCGAATTCCGAGGGGAAGGTGCCGTCGGCGACGTTCAGCAGATAGACGTGATCCCACTCCTGCCCCTTGGCCGAGTGCACCGTCGAGAGAATCACGTAGTCCTCGTCGAGCGACGCACGCCGGCAGTGATCGCCGCTCACCGCCGGCGGATCGAGCGTGAGCTCGGTGAGGAACCGCTCCCGCGACGAGTATTGCAGCGCGATCTGCTCGAGTTGCTCGAGATCGCCGTTGCGCGGTGAAAACGCGTCGTAGAGGCGCTCGAGCTGCGGCGAGTACCAGGCTCGTGCCGAGCCGACCTGGCCTGGCCAGGGCGTGGCTGGATCGCCGAGGCGGCCGAGCACCTCGCAGAGCGATGCGAAGCCGTCGCGGGCGGCGGTCGGGACCACGCAACCGCAGAGCGCGGCGAGTGCGAAGGCCGCGCGTTCGAGCCGCGCGAGAATCTGCTCGGCGAGCCGCGGACCGATGCCCGGCAGGAGCTTGAGCACACGAAAGCCGCAGATCGCGTTGCGCGGGTTGTCGGCCCAGCGCAGCACGGCGAGCAGGTCCTTGACGTGCGCGGCCTCGAGGAACTTGAGGCCACCGTACTTCACGAAGGGGATGTTGCGCCGGGCCAGCTCGAGCTCGAGGAGATCGCTGTGATGCGCGCTGCGAAACAGCACCGCCTGGGCGCGCAGCGACACGCCGCTTTCGCGCGCCGCGAGGATGCGCTCGGCGACGTACTCGGCCTGGGCGAACGGGTCCTCGAGCGTGACGTAGAAGGGCTTCTGCGCCGAAGGACGCCGCGAGACCAGGGTCTTTCGAAGGCCGCTCGAACCCTCGCTCATCAGCGCATTCGCGCAGTCGAGGATCGGCTGGACCGAGCGGTAATTGCGTTCCAGCAGCACGACCTCGGCCCTTGGCGAATATCCGTCCGCGAACCTCAGGATGTTGTCGACGGTGGCCGCGCGGAACGAGTAGATCGCCTGCGCGTCGTCGCCGACCACGGTCACGCCCCGCCCGTCCGGCTTGAGCGCGCGCAGGATCTCGGCCTGAAGTGCGTTCGTGTCCTGGTATTCGTCGACCAGCACATGATCGAACCGGGTCGCGAGCGAACGCGCGAGCGACTCGTTCTGCATCATCGCGTGCCAGTAGAGCAGGAGGTCGTCGTAGTCCAGCAGGTTGTGGCGCTGCTTGCGGGCGAGGTAGTCGCGGAACAGCAGCGTGAGGTCGTGCTCGCAGCCGGCGACCCAGGGAAACTGTTCCTCGATCGTGCGCTCGAGCGAGCCCTGCGTGTTGACGCGATGGCTGTAGATCGCCAGGCAGGCGTCCTTGCGCGGAAAGCGGCGTTCCTTCTGCGAGAGGCCGAGCTCGTGGCGAGCGACGTCGATGAGATCGGCGGCGTCCGCCCGGTCGAGCACCGTGAACGCCGGATCCAGCCCGAGCTGGCGCGCGTAGTCGCGCAGGATCCGGTTGCCGAGCGAATGGAAAGTACCGGCCCAGGCGAGCCGATCGGCGAGACCGACGCGGCGCTGGTCGGCGTTCGCGGCGACGATCGAGCGGGTCCTGCGCACCATTTCCTCGGCCGCGCGCCGGGTGAACGTCAGCATCAGGACCCTGGACGGATCGACGCCCGCGAGCAGCAGGTGCGCTACGCGGTGTGCGAGCGTGTTCGTCTTGCCGGTGCCGGCGCCGGCGACGATCAGCAGCGGCCCCGCATCGAGTCCACCGCCGGGAAGCGCCCTGCCATGGGTGGCCGCGCGCCGTTGCGCCTCGTTGAGGGCCTCGAAGGATCCGGGTTTCGGCGCGATCATCGGCGGACTATACTGGCGGGCTGTACGCATATCCAGTCAGGGGAATTTCGATGCGACGACCGACTCCCGTCGAGAGTCTCGAACGGCACCGCGGACGCGTGGTGCGGGTCTCGACCGAACGGCTGCGGATGGCCGACGGCCGCATCTACGAGCACGATCTGGTGCGCCATCCCGGCGCCGCGGCGGTCGTGCCCGTCGATGCGGCCGGCCGTGTCTGCCTGGTGCGCCAGTACCGCTTGGGCGTCGAGCAGTTCCTCTGGGAGATCCCCGCCGGCAAGCTCGACGCCGGCGAGGCGCCGGCCGACTGCGCCGTGCGCGAACTGCGCGAGGAGACCGGCATCGAGGCGCGGCGCTGGACACCGCTCGGCCGTTACTTGCCGGCGCCGGCGCTGTTCACCGAGGTCATCCATCTGTATCTCGCCGAAGAACTGCGGATCGGCGCTCCCGCGCCGGACTCCGACGAGGAACTGGAACTCGAGTGGGTCGATCTCGAGGTCGCCGTGCAGCGCGTGCTGCAAGGCGAGATCGACGACGGCAAGACCGGGGTCGCGCTCTTGCGCGCCCAGCACCGGCGCGCGACTGTGACGCAATCGAAGTTTTCGCCCGCCCAGACTTGACCTCGGGCGGTCGCGATCCGATATAGATCGCATGATGAACGCGAGAAAGCCGCCATCCAAGGACGGCGCCGATCGGGGCGCCGGCGTCCCGGCTCCGTCCGAACACCGCGCCGACCGACCGAGCGGCCGGGTCCAGTTCGACGACCGCGGCAATGCGGTCTGGGAATGGTCGGTGACGACCGGCTCCTTCGGTCGCGAGGCCCCGACCCAGCCCCTGCGCCGGCTCGAGCATCCGGGCCTGTCGATCGTCGAGGACGCGCCGCCGGCCGCCGCGATCCGATCGAACCCGAAAGGCGTGCGCGGCGGCTACGATCCCTACGACAGCGGCGACCTGGAGAAGACCGCGCGCACGCGCCGCAAGGACCTGCGCAAGCTCTCGGAGTGGATCGAGCTCAAGAGACTCGCCGAGCAGAACAAGAAGGACGCCGGCGAATAGCCCCTCAGGCGACCGCGTGCCGCAGTTTCGCGG
>JAGWPY010000115.1 GCA_028870275.1 Gammaproteobacteria bacterium
CTCGAGCGTGGTGGTAGCCAGCGACTCGACGGGTCCTAACACGGCTACGGTAGTCGGTCATGAGGGTCGCATCATGCTCGACAGCGTCTGGTTCAGGCCGACCACGTTCCGGGTCATCGACAACCAGGGAAACGTCGTCGAAGAATTCAGGTCTCCCGTCAGCGGGTATGGCCGGCAACACCAGGCGGAGGAAGTCGAGCGCCTGATCAGGAGCGGGAACATTGCCGGAGACGTGATGCCGCCGGATGAATCGCTGGCGATCATGCGCACTCTGGATGCCATCCGCGCCAGGATCGGACTCAGGTATCCGGCCGAGTGAATCCGACCCGAGGGCTGTAGAGGCGGGCCGCAGCGTCCGTTGTCTAGCGACACGCCTGGCGCGGCGTCGGTTCGCTGCGGTCGAGAAGACTGTCCTCATGAGCGGCGCGCACGGCGCGCAGGATGTCCTTCGATACCTCCGGCAGGGACTCGATCGCCGGTTTCGCGAACAGGAAGCCCTGCAGGTAGCGCACGCCGAGGTCGCGCAGCGCCACCGCCTCCCCGAGGGTCTCGATCCCCTCGCAGACCACGTCGATCCCCAGATCCCCGCACAGGTTGATGATCGAGCGCGCGATCGCCCGTCGCACCGGATCGCGATCGAGATTGCGACAGAGCGCCATGTCGAGCTTGACGATGTTGGGCTGGAAATCCGCGAGCATGTTGAGACCGGAGTGACCGGCGCCGAAGTCATCGATCGCCGTGATCATGCCGTGCGCGCGATACTCGGTGAAGATCGCGCGCAGGTGCGCCGGATCGCGCGAGGGCTCGGACTCGGTGACCTCGAACATCAGGCGCGTGGTGGGAAATCCCACCCGATGGGCCGCATCGATCGTCTTGCGCAGGCACGCGGCGGGTTGATACACGGCGTTCGGGAGAAAATTGATGCTGAGAATCGACTGCATGCCGAGGGCGCCGGCCAGCTCGATCGCCTTGACCCGGCAGGACTGGTCGAATGCGTAGCGGCTCTCCTCGGTGATCTGTTCCAGGACCTCGAGTGCGCTGCCCCCGCCTGAAGGTCGCACCAGCGCCTCGTAGGCAAATGCCGTGCCGTTCTCGATGTCCCAAATGGGCTGGAACGCCATCGTAAAGTCGGGGAGGGGCACCTCCTCGCGGCAGGCACGGCAACGGACGGGGGGATCTTGAGGCGGATTCACACCGTCGTTAGCGGCTGCCGCCCGGAAAGCTTGAGCGAGGCCGCGGCCGCTCAACCGCCGATGACCGAAGGGGACTCCCGGGCATAACCCAGTTTTCGCAGCGCGGCGCGGGCCTCGTCGATCGTCGCCGGATCCTCGATCGTCGGCGGAATCTCGAACGGTACGCCATCGGCGATCTTGCGCATGGTCGAGCGCAGTACCTTTCCAGAGCGCGTCTTGGGCAGCCGCGCCACGATGCCGACGTGGCGGAGGTTCGCGACCGGTCCGACCATTTCGCGCACCAAGTGCACCAGCTCGGCGACGATGATCGACGGTTCGCGCTCCACGCCGGCCTTCAGCACCACCATCGCGACCGGGAGTTGGGTCTTGAGCGCATCTTGGACGCCGAAGACCGCGCACTCGGCGACGTCCGGGTGGCTGGCCAGAGATTCCTCGATGCTGCCGGTCGAGAGATTGTGTCCCGCCACGATGATGATGTCGTCGATCCGGCCCATGATGAACACGTAGCCGTCCTCGTCCACGTAGCCGCCGTCGCCGGTCAGGTAGTAGCCGGGATAACGCGACAGATAGACCGATCGAAAGCGCTCGTCGTCGTTCCACAGCGTCGACAAGGCGCCGGGCGGCAGCGGCGTGCGGATCGCGACCGCACCCTCGTGGTTGGCCGGAAGGGGATCTCCCGCCTCGTCGAGAATCGCGACTTCGAATCCTGGAACGGGTCTGGTCGGGGAGCCGGGCTTGAACGGCAGCCGTTCGATGCCCATGCAATTGCTCACGACGGGCCAACCGGTCTCGGTCTGCCACCAGTGGTCGACGACCGGACGATCGAGCAGTTGCGCCGCCCAATGATAGGTGTCTGGATCGAGCCGCTCGCCGGCGAGGAACAGTGCGCGCAGGCAGGAGACGTCATGCTTGCGAAAATGACGGCCCTCCGGGTCTTCGCGCTTGATCGCGCGAAAGGCGGTCGGAGCGGTGAACATCACCGACACCCGGTGCTCGGAGATCACTCGCCAGAAATTCCCGGGATCGGGTGTGCCGACGGGCTTGCCTTCGTGGATCACGGTCGTGCAACCGGCGAGGAGCGGTGCGTAGGCGATGTAGGAATGCCCGACGACCCAGCCGAAGTCCGAGGCGGCCCAGAACACTTCGCCGGGTCTTGCATCGTATACATGGGCCATGGACCATTTCAGGGCGACCGCGTGACCGCCGTTGTCGCGCACGATGCCCTTCGGCTGTCCGGTGGTCCCGGAGGTGTAGAGCACGTAGAGCGGATCCGTCGCGGCGACCGGCACACAGTCGACCGGGCGCGCGCCCGCCAGGAGTTCCTCCCAATCGTGATCCCGACCCAACTCGAGCGCGCAGCGATGCTGCGGCCGCTGCAACACCACGCAGTGATCCGGTTTGTGGTTCGAACGGCGGATCGCCTCGTCGAGCAGGGGCTTGTAAGGGACGATGCGAGTGCCCTCGATCCCGTTCGAGGCGCTGAGCACCGCCTTGGGCTTTCCGTCCTCGATGCGCGCGGCGAGTTCCCTGGCACCGAAGCCTCCGAAAACCACGGAATGAATGGCGCCGATTCGCGCGCAGGCGTACATGGCGATCAGCGTTTCGGGCAGCATCGGCATGTAGATGATCACGCGATCGCCGCGGGATACCCCAAGCGATGCGAGCACGCCGGCGAAGCGCGCCACCTGATCGAGGAGTTGCCGGTACGTGAATACGCCTCGCGTCGCCGTGACCGGACTGTCGTAGATCACCGCGGCCTGATCGGCGCGTCCGTTCGCAACGTGATGGTCGATGGCGTTGTAGCAGGTGTTGAGCGTGCCGCCCTCGAACCACCGGTAGAACGGTGCTCGCGAGGCATCGAGCACCTTGCGGTAGGGAGTGAACCAGTGGATGTCCGCGGCCGCCTCCGCCCAGAACGCCTCCGGATGCCGCCGCGCCCGCTCGAATGTGTCTTGGTACTTGCCCACGATGTTTCGCGCCCCCTTCGCCGCATGGTGGAACAGCCGTGCGTACGGAACAAGCGAATTCAGTCCCAACGACCGGCAACCGCAGCGCGGATGCGCTTGGAAATACCGCCTCCGATCCGCGTCAGAACACGCGCTTACCCTGATCCGCTCCGGGAAAACCCCTAGGCCTCGGTCCTTGCGCCTCGGCTATGTTGTTTTCCGGGGCAACGAGGCGCGTGAGGGGGGAGTGGCCATGCGCATTCTGATGATCCAGCCGAATTATCATGCCGGCGGCGCCGAGATCGCCGGCAACTGGCCTCCCGGGTGGGTCGCCTACATCGGCGGTGCGCTCAAAGGGGCGGGCTACACCAACCTCCGGTTCGTCGATGCGATGACGCGCAACATCGCCGATGCGGATCTCGAGGAGATCATCCGTCGCAACAGCCCCGACGTGGTGATGGCCACCGCGATCACGCCGATGATCTATCAGGCACAGAAGACGCTCGAGCTGGCGCGCCGGGCGGCACCGGGTTGTGTGACGGTGCTCGGTGGCATCCATCCGACGTTCATGTACGCGCAGGTGCTCGGCGAAGCTCCCTGGATCGACTACATCGTCCGCGGCGAGGGCGAGGAGATCATCGTCGAACTCGTGAGGGCGATCGACCGCGGCACCCATCTCGCCGAGCGGGGCTCGATCCAGGGCATCGCTTTTCTCGAGGACGGCAAGGTGGTGGCGACGCCGGCCCGGCCCGTGATCGAGGACCTCGACGGACTGCGCCCCGATTGGTCGCTTCTCGAGTGGGATCGATACATCTATGTGCCGCTCAATACCCGCGTCGCGGTGCCGAATTTCGCCCGCGGCTGCCCGTTCACCTGCCGCTTCTGCTCCCAGTGGAAGTTCTGGCGCAAATACCGGGTGCGCGATCCGAAGAAATTCGCCGACGAGATCGAAACGCTGGTGCGCGAGCACCAGGTCGGATTCTTCATTCTCGCCGACGAGGAACCGACCATTCATCGCAAGAAGTTCGTGGCGTTCTGCGAGGAATTGATCGCAAGGAAGATCGACGTGCACTGGGGCATCAATACCCGGGTCACCGACATCCTGCGCGACCGGGATTTGCTGCCCTTGTTCCGCCGAGCCGGGCTCGTGCACGTATCGCTCGGCACCGAGGCCGCCGCTCAGCTGAAACTCGACCGCTTCCGCAAGGAGACCACCATCGAGCAGAACAAGCTCGCGATCCGGTTGCTGAAGGAAGCCGGAATGGTGGCCGAAGCGCAGTTCATCATGGGACTCGAGAACGAGACGCCGCAGACGATCGAGGAGACCTATCGGCTCGCCCAGGACTGGAAGCCCGACATGGCGAACTGGAACATGTACACCCCCTGGCCGTTCGCCGAGTTGTTCGAGGAACTGGGCGACCGGGTGGAGGTGCGCGACTACGCCAAGTACAACTTCGTCACGCCGATCATCCAGCCCGAGCAGATGAGTCGCGAACAGGTGCTGAAGGGCGTGCTGAAGAACTACGCCCGCTTCTACCTGCGCAAGACCTTCCTCGAATATCCCTGGATCCGCGACCGGTTCAAGCGGCGCTACATGCTCGGTTGTCTGAAGGCCTTCGCCAAGACCACGGCCACCAAGAAGTTCTATGATCTGGAGCGGTTGCGCTACAAGGGTCTGTCCGCGGAGGTCGATCTCGGCTTCGATCAGAGCAAGGTGCTGACGCGGGATCAGATCGCGGTCCTCAAGCAGCGGCGCGCGGATCTCGAGGCGGACGTGAATTTCCGCGGCACGCCCGTCAAGGTCATGGCCTGCGGCGGCGCGTCGCCGCCGCAAGCCCGGGAGCAAGGGGGCTAGGGCGCGATCGGTCCGTCGTCATGAGCACCGAGCGGTCCCAGGCGCGGATC
The DNA here is from genome assembly GCA_028870275.1 of Gammaproteobacteria bacterium. GTDB lineage: Bacteria > Pseudomonadota > Gammaproteobacteria > Steroidobacterales > Steroidobacteraceae > Bog-1198. The sequence continues at coordinate 5,045 of JAGWPY010000115.1, forward strand.
GGCCCGAACGCGATCACTCAGGTGATCGCGGCGCTCGCCCGGGAGATCGGCGCCGATCGGACCCGCGTACTGCTCGCCGGAGCGGGTCTTGCGCGCCACTACGAGGCCCCTCCAGAGCGGATGGTCGACGAGCGCGAAGTGATCGCGCTGCACGCGGCGGTGCGCGCCGCCTTGCCAGAACGAACGGCCCGGAAGATCGCCTGGGCGGCCGGTCTCGCCACCGGCGATTATCTGCTGCAGTGGCGCATTCCCCGTCTCGCGCAGGCGGTGTTGCGTCGCATGCCGGCGGCGCTCGCCGCGCGCGTCCTGCTCGCCGCCATTGCCCGTCACGCCTGGACTTTTGCTGGAAGCGGCCGATTCCGGGCGCGCGCGGGCCATCCCGTGATGATCACGCTCGAGGACTGTCCAATCTGCCGCCGAGACCGCGCCGCGGAGCCACTCTGCGACTACTATGCGGCGACTTTCGAGCGGCTGTTCGGCTCGCTGGTCCACCGCCGGGCGCGGGTCCTGGAGAGCGGATGCATCGCCGCCGGCGCGGCCGCGTGCCGTTTCGAGATCCGCTGGCGTGTCGATCGGCACCCGGTCCGACACCCAAAGGCTCACGCCGCGCTGAACAACGCCTTCACCATCGCGTCGGATTCCTGTTCGATCGCCGGCACGCTCTGGGCGAGCACACTCGGCGACACCGGCGGCTGTTCCCACTCGCGGCGCACACAGGTGGCGCCGAGCTCGGCGGTCAGGTCGGCGGGATCCATGCCGACGATGTCCGGGGAGAGCATCAATTTCACGCTGAGCAGGTCGGCCATCTGCACGACGCGCACCAGATCGGCACTCGCTTCCAGCGATGTCGGGCGCGGTAGATCGTACTGGTGGTGGAGCTGCACCAGTTCGAGGAAGCTCGCCGGCATGTTCCAGCGCCGACAGATCAGCGCGCCGACCCGCACATGGTCGTAACCGAGCAGCGCGCGTTCGTTGTCGATCATTTCCTGGGGTGAATGCCAGTGCGTCTCGTCGACGCGTTGCAGGTCCTGCGCCGCCGACTCGAACATCACGAATCGGCCGATGTCGTGGATCAGGCCGGCCACGTAGGCGTGGTCCGGCGCCACCGTCCGGCGGATCATCAGTTTGGAAATCGTCCGGGACGCGACCGCCGTTTGCACCGAGTGCACCCAGAGGTTGCGCTGGGCCACGGTGCGGGGTACGAAGACCTTGGACACGGCCATGGCGGTGATCAGTCCCGCGCACTCCCGCGAGCCGATCCGGATGGCCGCCTGACGTACCGTCAGGATGGGCTTGGTCGGCGAGCTGTTCGCCGCGTTGGCGACCCGCAGCAGCCGGATCGCGAAGGTCGGGTCCTGCTCGGCGATCCGTACCAAATCCTCGAAATAGCCGGGATCCGTCGAGTCGAGCGACATGACCTGCATGACCACCGACGGCAGCACGGGGAGTTGCGCCACCCGCGCAACCATGCGTTGTTCCTTCTGAGAGTCGCTCAATTCCATCCCTTGGTTCCTCGTCGGCGGTTCGGGCGGATCCTACGTCATCCGCCCGGCCGCGTCATGTTGCCGCCTGGGTGGCGCGTTCCCGCGTGCCGGCCGGTGCTTCGCGCGAGCATCGCGACCAGGCGGCGAGCACGCTGATGCGCGTACCCCGGCCACGCCCCGAGTCGATCGCGACCCGGCCGCCGAGCAGGTGAGCCCGGTACTCGATCAGGCGCAGGCCGAGTCCCTCCGATGCCCCCGGATCCGCCATGCCGCGTCCGTCGTCCTCGACGCGCAGCAACAGGCTCTCACCGACGCGCGCGAGCGAAAGGCGGATCAGCGCGCCACTACTGTGCTTGTGCGCATTGATCAGCGCCTCGTTGGCGATCCGGTAGAGATGGTCCGCAGCCTCGTCCTCGACGACGATACCGGCGGCGATCGCCCTCGCATCCACGCGCATGCCGCCGGCGCGTTCAAAGTCGATCGCGAGGCGGCACAGGGCATCGCTCAGCGAGCCTCGAGCCACCGCGATCGGGGAGAGACCGCGCGCGACCGTCCGCACCATCTCGATCGAGTCCGACAGGTGAGCGGCGATCTGAGCGAGCGAGGCTCGGTCGGCCGGCCGGTTGCGCTCGAGATCGGCGACGACGCCGCCGAGCAGCAGGGCGATTCCGGTCAATTTCTGGCCGATGCCCTCGTGCAGATCGCTGCTGAGTCGCAGGCGCTCGCGGTTCGAAGCCTCGACGACCTCGCGTTCGAGCCGGCGGCTCGCGGTGACGTCGGCGACGCGGACCACGGCGCCGACGAACTCGCCGTTCTCGAGCACCGGGGCTGCGCGCATCTCGTAGCTCCGCGCCGGCGAGCGCTCCGCGCCATCGACCGCCAGCATGGTCGAAGCGGTGCGCCGCTCGTAAACCGCCTCGAGCGCACTGCGCAGCGTCGCCAGCATCGGCGCTGGCACGCAGTCGAGCAGTCGCCGGCCGGTGCAGTCGGCGGGCGTCGAATCGAAAGGGTTGCGGTTCGCGTACTGAACCGTGCCGCGATCATCGAGTAGAGCCATTCCGTCCGGGGCGTGTCTCAGGATGGTGTTCAGCATGGCTTGCTGGCGGCGCAGACTGCGGCCGCGCCGCAAGGACTGGCGCAACAGGTGGGTGAGCAGGGCGAGCAGAATCAACGTGGCGAGCGCGAACCAGCTCAGGAGCTCGCGTACCAGTGCCTGGTCGCGCAATTGCATGCGCTGGTTGTCGATGCGAGCCTGAAGCTCGCGCTGGTGCGCGAGCAGCACGCGTCGCTCGTTCATCGCGCTGATGACCGCTACGGCGGTGACGTGGTCCTGATCGTCGACCCGGTTCTCGAGGGCCTCCGCCCGGCGAAGGTCGGCGAGTTCGTGCGTCAGGTCGCCGACCGCGTCGAAGGCTGCGGCCCGGTAGTGCAGGTAGCGGGCGAGGTAGGCGGGCCCGAGCGGCGTGCCGCCGGGCCCGAGTACCGCGTCGAGCCGTCGAATCGCCGCGCGCGGGCGATGGGCGGCCAGGTCGAGCCGTGCCTGCTGCGCATGCAGTTCGCCGAGGAGGTCGCCGCGGTGGGCGGCGACCAGCGGCGACTCGTCGATGCGGCAGCTGCGGGCGGCTGTGGCGTAGGAGCCGAGATTGACCAGTTCGGCGCAGACGCCGACGGTCGCCGCCGCGATGTTGAGCGGGGCGCCATTCGCGAGCGCGAGGGACTGCGCGGTACGCGCGGCGACGAGCGCCGCCGGATAACGGCGCTCGGCGTCGAGAATGCGCGCCTGCATGAACGAGGCGAGCATCCGCAGGTGCGCGCTGTGTTTCCGCTCGGCGTAATCGGTCACCTCGTCGATCATCCCGGCGGCCTGCGCGGCGAGGCCGGCCTGGGAATAGATGGCGGCGAGCACGTAGGCCGCGTTCATCCGCGCGTACGGGTCGCCGGAGGAGATCGCCAGTTGATAGGCCTCGATACCATCGCCCGCAGCATCGGCGAGCGAGCGATTGCGCAGATTGAACAGGCTGCGGGTCGCGAGCACGCAGGACCGCACCGCGGGGATGAGTCCCGGACGGGCGAGAATCGCATCGATGCGGGCCCCGACCTTGGCCGTCGTGCCGGCGAGCATCTGGTCGGTGACTTCGGTCAGTCGCAGCCGGATGCCGAGGGTATCGCGCCTGTTGCCCGCGGGCGCACGCTCGAGCGCTGCGAGGCCCGCGGCCAGATGCATCTGCACCGCATCCGGGCGTCCCGCCTGCAGCGCCGCGTCCGCGGCGATCGCGTGGAGCTCGGCCGCGAGCAGCGGGTCGTTCGCGGCCGGCGGCCGCGCGAGCCGCAGCTGCGCCTGGGCGAGCGCGCGATTCGGATGATCGTCGACGGCGCGATCGAGCGAGCGCAATCCGGGCGATGGCGGAGGAAAGCAGGTCGCCGATGCCCGGACGGCGAACAGGAACGAGATGGCGAGAAGGATGATGAGAATCGTCGGCGAGCGGGAATCGATCCGAAGCGTCTCTCGCTCGCCGTGCGCTACCGATCTTGCCGTCATCGCTTCTGCCGCCTGCTCGCCGGCGCCCGCCTCCGCGGACGAGGCCGCATCGTGGCACAATCGGCGGCCGGTGGATACGCGTCGGCGAGGAGGTCGGCAATGAGGGATCGGGTCGCGCTGGTGACGGGGGGTGGACGCGGGATCGGTCGCGAGGCGGCGCGGCTCCTGGCGGCGGCCGGGGCGCGCGTAATGATCGTGGCGAGATCGGCCGCCGAGCTCTCGAGCGTCGGTCTCGACTATGTCGCGGCCGACCTCGGTACCTCGGCCGGCTGCGCCGAGGCGATCGCGCAAACCGAGCGCCGCCTGGGACCGGTCGACCTGCTGGTCGTCAATCACGGCATCGGTTCGGCGCACGAGCGCCTGATCTGGGAACAGGATCCGGAAACATGGCGTGAGACGATGCGGATCAATCTCGACGGGCCGTTCGAACTCGCACGGCTCACCGTCGGCAAGATGTGCGCGCGCGGCTATGGGCGTGTCGTCATCACGAGCTCGACCGCGGGAGAGAAGGCCGAACGGTCCGGCAGCGCGTACACCGCCTCGAAGCACGGCGTGATCGGTCTCGCCCGCGCCATCGCCCAGGATGCCGGCCCGTTCGGCGTGACCTCCAATGCGGTGCTTCCGGGCTGGGTGAGAACCGAAATGGCCGAGCGCTCGGCGCGAACCGAGGCCGAACGCCGCGGCGTCGCCGTCGAACAGGTCTGGCGGGAACGCGCCGAGCTCTATCCGCGCAAGCGGGTGCTCGAACCGCGGGAGGTGGCCGAGGTCATCGCCTTTCTGTGCAGCGACGCCGCCGCGGGCGTGAACGGTGAGGCGATCACCGTCGCGCTCGGCGGAATCTGGTAGAGGCGAGCAAGGCGCCGCCGGGGCGCCCCCACGCGCGCCGCGGGCGCCGTCAGTCCTGCGGCGGTGACGAGGCCTGCGAGGCCGGTTGTTCCTCGAGCGGGTAGGTGCGCGGCGCTTCGGCCGGCGGTGCGGCCGGGGCCGGCGTTGCGGGCGCGGAGGCGGCCGATGCCGGGGTCTCCGCCTGCGGCGCCGGCGAGGCTCGAACGCCGATGCCGGTCGCCTGAGCGAGTCGGGCCAGGAAACGTTGC
>JAGWPY010000116.1 GCA_028870275.1 Gammaproteobacteria bacterium
GAATCGCGACCGGGGCTGCGCTCGGTCTGCGTCGATCTCGAGGATCGAACCACCGCGACCGCGGCGATCCACTCGCTGGCCGGATCGTTCCCGGCAACGACGCTTGTGCACTGCGCGGGCGCGATCCGGCAACGACCCATCGAGGCCGTCGAGCCGGCCGATCTCGACGCACTCGTCCAGCTGCACCTCGGCACCGCGATCACGCTGTTGCAGGCGAACCTCGCGGCGATGCGCGCCGCCCGCTACGGCCGGGTCGTGCTGATCTCTTCACGCGCGGCGCTCGGCCTCGCCTCGCGCACCGTCTATTCGGCCACCAAGGCGGGGCTGATCGGTCTAGCCCGGACCTGGGCGCTCGAACTCGCCCCGGCCGGGATCACGATCAACGTGGTCGCGCCCGGACCGATCGCCGAGACCGAGATGTTCGAGCGGCACGTCCCGGCGGGCAGCGTGCTGCGGACCGACCCGGGCAAGGTGCTGCCCGTCGGGCGTGCCGGTACCCCGCAGGACGTGGCCCGTGCGGTCTGGTTCTTCGCAAGTCCGGACGCCTCGTTCGTGACCGGCCAGACGCTCTACGTCTGCGGCGGCAGCTCGGTCGGCGGGCTGTCGATCTGATTGACTCGCAGGAGCCGTTCGAGGGTAAAATACTTCAAGGCTAAAATGTTTTTCGGGCGATCATCAGCCGCCGGAGGCAACGTAGCACCCATGACCCGCGCCGCGGCCGATTACGGCGACGTCGTCGTCGCGGCGCCCGTGACGGTGCCCTACGTGCGCCATTCGATCCGCAGCGCGCACCACTTCGTCGCGCGCGCGCTGGCCGGGCTCCTGCGCCGCGCCGGACTCGCCAAGTCCGAGATCGACGGCTTGTCGTTGGCCAGCTTCACCCTTGCACCGGACACCGCGATCGGTCTGACCCAGCATCTCGGGATCACGACGCGATGGCTCGACTTCCTGCCGCTCGGCGGCGCGAGCGGAGTGGTGGCGCTGCGTCGTGCGCTGCGCGCGGTGCAGAGCGGCGACGCCGAGGTCGTGGCCTGCATCGGCGCCGACACCAATCACGTCGATTCGTTCCGGCAGAGCCTCGGCAGCTTCAGCGTGTTCGCGCGCGACGCGGTGTTTCCCTACGGCTCCGGGGGACCCAATGCGAGTTTCGCGTTCCTGACTTCGCACTACATGCAGAGCTTCGGAGCGCGGCGCGAGGACTTCGCCAAGCTGTGCGTCGCCCAGCGGCAGAATGCGCTGCATTATCCACACGCGATGTTCAAGAAGCCGCTGTCGCTCGAGGAGTACCTGAACGCGCGTCCGATCGCCGAGCCCCTGCGCCTGTTCGACTGCGTGATGCCTTGCGCGGGCGCGGAAGGGTTTCTGGTCATGAGCCGCGGGCGCGCCGAGGCCCTCGGCCTGCCGTACGCGCGGGTCCTCTCGACCATGGAAAGGCACAACGCCTTTGCCGAGGACCCGATCCAGCTGCGCGGCGGCTGGAGCCTGGACCGGGACCGACTCTACGGTTCGGCCGGCATCGCGCCGGAAGACGTCGACCTGGTGCAGACCTACGACGACTATCCGGTGATGTCCATGATCCAGCTCGAGGACCTCGGGTTCTGCGCGAAGGGCGAGGCTCCGGAATTCGTGCGCCGACACAGCTTCACCACCGACGGGAGTTTTCCTCTGAATACCTGCGGTGGTCAGCTGTCGGCCGGGCAGGCCGGCTGCGCGGCCGGCTTCCTCGGTCTGGTCGAGTCGATCCGCCAGCTCACCGACGGCAATCTCGCCCGCCCGGTCGAAGGGGCCCGCTTCGCACTGGCCGTCGGCTTCGGCATGATCACCTACGACCGTGGCCTGTGCTCGGCCGCGGCCATCCTGGCCCGCGCAGGGGATGGCGCATGATCCCGCCACTGCCGCGTCCGAAGCGCAAGAACCCGGTCCTGCGCACCCGGGCTCCGCTGCTGCCGCCCGGACCCCGCTCGCGCGCCGCACTGGGATTGACGGCGGCCGCCGCCCTCGGTCGTTTCGAACTGCAGGAATGCGCGGCCTGCGGCGCCGTGCAATATCCGCCGCGCGAAGCCTGCCATCGCTGCCTCGGGGTCGAGCTTCCCTGGCGCAGACAGAGCGGCGAGGGCGAATTGATCGCCGAAACCACGATCCATCACAGTCACGACACGTTCTTCCGCGAACGCCTGCCGTGGCGTCTCGGCATGGTGCGTCTCGACGCCGGCCCGACCGTCGTGGCGCACCTGCACGGCGGCTGCGGGACGGCGCCCGCGCGCGTGCTCGTCGGCGCGAGGCTCGACAAGGCCGGACAGGGCGTACTGGTCGCATTTCCTCCCGAGGAGGTTCCGAACATGGCCGACGATCGACAGCTGCGGGAAATGACCTGCGACCCGAAGTACCGCAAGGTGCTGATCACCGACGGCAAGACCGCGGTCGGACAGGCCCTGGTGCGCGCGGTCTGCGCGGCCGGCGCCGAGCTCGTCTGGGTCGGCCATGCAGAACCGTGGAAGAAGCTGCCCGGGCTCGAGCAGATCGACGCGATGCCGGGTGTCTCCCTGGTGCCCCTGGACCTGACCGATTCGCGCGCGGTACGCGAGATCGCCGGCGAGATCGGCGGCAAGGTCGATATCCTGATCAACAACGCCGAGGTGCATCGCACCCAGGGCATCGCCTCGCGCAGCGGCATCGAGGTCGCGCGCGCGGAGATGGACGTCAACTACTTCGGCCTGCTGCGACTCGCGCAGGAGTTCGCACCGGCGATGCGCGCACGCGCCGCCGACGGCCAGTCGAGCGCGACCGCCTGGGTCAATCTCCTGTCGGTGTTCGCGCTCAGCAGCTTCCCGGGTCAAGGCACTTATTCGGCGTCCAAGGCGGCGGCGCTGTCGCTCTCTCAAACCCTGCGCGCCGAGATGCGCCCGGCGGGAATCCGCGTGATCGACGTGTTCCCGGGACCTCTCGACGACGAATGGAACCAGACCCTGCCCCCGCCGAAGGTTTCGCCCGAGGCGCTCGCACGGGCGATCGTCGCGGCGCTGCGCGATGGGGTCGAGGACGTCTATCCCGGCGAGGTCGCCGCGGAGTGGTTCGCGCGCTGGCGCGAGAACCCGAAGGCGCTCGAGCGCGAACTGGCGAGCCAGAGCTGAGGAGGCCCGCATGTCCACCGATACACTCGCGGCGCTCGCTGCGGATCTGCTCTCCGGCCGCATCCGGGTGATCGATCTCACGCAAACGCTCGCGCCGGAGTTCCCGCAGATCGTCCTGCCGCCGGAGTTCGGCCAGTGCTGGCCGTTTCGGATCGAGGAGGTCTCCCGCTACGACGAACGCGGGCCCGCCTGGTACTGGAACAACTTCTCCTGCGGCGAACACACCGGCACCCATTTCGATGCGCCGATCCACTGGATCTCGGGGCGCGACCTGCCGAACAACGCCACCGACACCGTGCCGGTTCAGCACCTCGTTGGCCGGGCCTGCGTGATCGACTGTTCACGGGAGGCCGCCGCGGACCCGGACTACCTGCTCACACGCGAGCGCGTGCTCGAGTGGGAACGGCACCATGGCCGGATTCCGCCGCGCGCCTGGCTGCTGATGCGTACCGACTGGTCGAAGCGCACCGATCCGGTCGCTTACCAGAACTTCGACGAGACCGGTCAGCACACGCCGGGGCCGGCGAGCGACCTGGTGCGATTCCTGGTCGAGGAGCGCGACGTGATCGGCTTCGGTTCCGAGGCGATCGGCACCGACGCCGGACAGGGCTATCACCTGCGGCCGCCGTATCCCTGCCATTACTTCATGCACGGCGCGGGCCGGTACGGACTGCAGTGCCTGACCAATCTCGATCGGCTGCCGCCGACCGGCGCGGTGATCTTCTGCGCGCCGCTCAAGATCAAGAACGGTTCGGGCAGTCCGATCCGCGCGCTCGCGCTGGTCCCGGGCTGAACCTCGCATGGCCGAACGCTCATTCGTCCATGAAGTCGGCAAGCTGCGGTTGCGCGCCGGCGAGGAGTTCCGCGGCGAGGGGATCCTCGCGGTCACCAAGGCGCTGCTGCAGTCGGGAGTGGGCTACGTCGGCGGCTATCAGGGTGCGCCGATCTCCCACCTGATGGACGTGCTCGCCGACGCACAGGATCTCCTCGAGGAACTCGGCGTGCGCTTCGAGGCGAGCGCCTCGGAAGCCTCGGCGGCGGCGATGCTCGCCGCATCGGTGAACTACCCGATCCGCGGCGCGGTCACCTGGAAGTCCACGGTCGGCACCAACGTCGCCGCCGACGCGCTCGCCAACGTCGCCTCGGGAGGCGTAAAGGGCGGAGCGCTCGTCGTGGTCGGCGAGGACTATGGCGAAGGCTCCTCGATCATGCAGGAGCGCACCCACGCGTTCGCGATGAAGTCGCAGATCTGGCTGCTCGATCCGCGCCCCGACCTCGAATGCATCGTGCGCATGGTGGAGAAGGGATTCGAGCTCTCGGAGGCCTCGCACACGCCCGTGATGCTCGAACTGCGGATCCGCGCCTGCCACGTGCACGGCCGGTTCACCGCCAGCGACAACCGCGCTCCGGCGTTCACGCCGGCCGATGCGCTCGCACATCCGGTCCGCGACGTGGAACGGATCGTGCTGCCGCCGGCGAGCTTTCAGCACGAACGGGAGAAGGTCGAGCAGCGCTGGCCCGCGGCGGTCGAGTTCATCCGACGCGAGAAGCTCAATGAGCGTTTCGGCCCGGCGCACGACGACCTCGGCGTGATCCTGCAGGGCGGGTTGTACAACGGCGTCTCGCGCGCGCTCGAGCGGCTCGGGCTCGCCGACGGCTTCGGCGGATTCGACCTGCCTCTGTACGTGCTCAACGTGACCTATCCCCTGATCGAGGACGAGGTTCTCGAATTCTGCGCGGGCAAAACCGCGGTGCTCGTGGTCGAGGAGGGCCAGCCCGAATATCTCGAACAGGCCTTGCAGGCGATCCTGCGCCGCGCCGGCGCCTCGACCCGGATCCACGGCAAGGATCTGCTGCCGCGCGCCGGCGAGTACACCGGCGTGGTACTGCACGACGGCCTCGCGAGGTTCCTGAGGCAGGGCGCCCCGCAGCGACTCTCCCCGGCCGCGGCCGCGGACGCGGCGCCCGCCAAGGAAACGCGCGCGCTCGCGGCGCTCCTGCCGCCGCGGCCGCCCGGCTTCTGCACCGGCTGCCCGGAACGGCCGATCTTCACGGCGATCAAGCTGGTCGAGCGCGAACTCGGGCCTTTGCACCTCAGCTGCGACATCGGCTGCCATCTGTTCTCGATCATGCCGCCGTTCAATCTCGGCAATACGACCATGGGCTATGGCCTCGGCGCGGCTGGCGCGGCCGCCTTCAACTCGGCGCCCGGCCGGCGCGCGCTCTCGATCATGGGCGACGGTGGCTTCTGGCACAACGGACTGACCTCGGGTGTCGCCAACGCGGTCTTCAACAAGGCCGACGGCGTAGTGCTGATCGTCGACAACGGCTATTCGGCCGCCACCGGCGGCCAGGACCTGCCGTCCTCGCGCGCGTCGAACCGCTCGCGCAGCACGCGTCATCCGATCGCCGCAGCGGTTCGCGGCGTCGGCGTGCGCTGGCTGAGACTGATCGAGCGCACCTACGACCTCGCGAAGATGCGCGACGTGCTGCGCGAAGCGCTGACGACCGCCGAAGGGGGACCCAAGGTGATCGTCGCCGCCAGCGAGTGCATGCTGAACCGGCAGCGACGCGAGCGACCGCTCGCCGCCCGTGCCCTGGCCGCAGGCGGGCGCGTCGTGCGCGAACGGTTCGGCGTCGATGCGGACACCTGTACGGGAGATCATTCCTGCATCCGCCTCTCCGGCTGCCCCACGCTGACGATTCGCCCGAATCCCGACCCGCTGCGCCCGGATCCGGTCGCACACGTCGAGAACGGCTGCGTCGGCTGTGGCCTTTGCGGCGAGGTCGCCCACGCGGCGGTGCTTTGTCCCTCGTTCTTCCGGGCACGCGTCATTGCGAATCCCGGGCGCTTCGAACGGCTGCGCGCCCTGCTGCGCGCGGGCGTGATCGGCTTCCTGCAGAGGCGCGCCGACGCGCGCCGCGCCCGGCGGGCCGCATGAGCCGCCCGCGGCGCCTCTCGATCGCGATCGCCGCGCTCGGCGGGCAGGGCGGCGGCGTGCTCGCCGACTGGCTGGTCGAAACTGCGGAGTCACAGGACTGGTGGGCGCAGTCGACCTCGGTGCCGGGTGTCGCTCAGCGCACCGGCACGACGATCTATTACGTCGAGATCTGCGAACGGAGCGCGGCCGATGGGGCACGACCGGTGCTCGCGCTGATGCCGACCCCGGGCGACGTCAATCTGGTCATCGCCGCGGAATGGGTCGAGGCCGGTCGGGCCATGCTGCGCGGCCTGGTCACGCCGCAGCGTACGACGCTGGTCGCCTCGAGCCACCGGATCTACTCGATCGCCGAAAAGAGCGTGCCCGGCGACGGCATCGTCGACGCGGGCGCCGTGCTCGCGGCCGCCCGCGCCGAGGCGCATCGGCTGGTGATGTTCGACATGGAGGCGGTTGCCGCCGCGCAAGGCACGGTCGTGAGCGCGGTACTGCTCGGTGCCGCGGCCGCAAGCGGTGCGCTGCCTTTTCCGCGCGCGGCCTACGAACAGGCGATTCACCGTGCCGGCATCGCCGTCGCCGGTAGCTTGCGCGGCTTCGCCGCCGGCTTCGAACGGGCCAGCACGGCTCCGGCGTCGGCGACGGACGGGACGGCTGCGACGAAGGACGCCACGGGCGCGCCGGCGGACGCGGTCGGTCTGCCCGGGGACCTCGACCGGCGCATCGAGACGGCGCTGCCGGCCGAGGCGCGCGCACTCGCACGCGCGGGGGTTCGCCGGCTGATCGACTATCAGGACAAGGCCTACGCCTCGTTCTATCTGGACCGGCTAGAGAAGATCGCCGCCCTCGAGCGCGCGCTTCCCGTGTCGGCGCACGAGAGGGCGGGCCACGAGTCGCCAAGCGCGGCGGTCGCGCGTTATCTCGCCTTGTGGATGTCCTACGAAGACGTCATCCGCGTCGCCGACCTGAAGACGAGGGCGGCGCGATTCGACCGGGTGCGCCGCGAAGCGCGCGCCGCCGCCAGCGAACTGGTCGAGGTCGAGGAGTACATGCACCCGCGCGTCGAGGAAATCTGCGACACCTTGCCGGCCTGGCTCGGGCGGCGCGTGCTCGCAACAGGGTGGATGCGCCGCGTCCTCGAGCGCTTCACCCGCCACGGCCGCCGTGTCC
>JAGWPY010000117.1 GCA_028870275.1 Gammaproteobacteria bacterium
GCAGGTGCTTGCGCAGATCCCGCTCGCCGATCGCCGCGGAATCGACCAGACGGCCGTCGCGTGCGACCATGAGGACGTAGCCTGACGCCTCGTGACGCTGCGCCTGGATGCGGAAGAAGTCGTTCATGTGGCGCAGGCGCGCGCTCGACAGGCCAACCGTCTCGGGCCTCGCGCCCGGCAAGGGCGGTGCCGCAACCCACGCGCCGGCGGATCCCGAGAATGCGGCGATCGCAAATCCGAGCGCCGTCGCGCGCCCAAGAGCCATCCAGGTCGTCCCGTGGGTCATCACGCTCCGCATGCCGGTCATTCTCCTCCATTCATATCGAGCAGGGTCTCACGCACCCAGCCAAGCAGGTGCTCCGCATAGACGCGCTCGACGAGCAGCAGAGCCTCGCGGTCGTCGAGACCGAGCACCGTGACCGCCACGTCGGCGAACCGGCCGGTTCGGGCCTCTCCCCGATGAGGTACCGAGCCGAACGAGCCCAAGCGCCGCAACAATTCGGGCGTCCCCGTCCCGCTCGCATGGATGCCGAGGATGCCGTCGGTCTGCACCACCAGACAGACATCGTCCTTCCCGGCGCAGGCCGCCTCGAGCCGCTCGAGCGGCCCCTCGGAGGCCGCGAGGATCCAGGTCTCCCGCGGTCCGCGCCAGGCCAGGATGAACGGTTCGCCTGCCGTGGAGGCGGAACGGATCACGCGTTGAACCTCGGGCAATGGCTCGCCGAGTACGGTCCGCACCAGCGTACTCGCGGTGGCGCCGTCGAAGTAGCGCAACGCGGCGACCCGCGTCGAGCGATCGAGCTCGACCGTGACGCCGCCGGCGCGCAGCGGTTGCGAGTCGAGTCGGTTATCCATGCAGTCGTTCACCCTTCGGATCGACGAACGGCGTCGAGACCACGCGCGCCTCGATCCGCCGCCCGAGATGATGCACCGTGACCTGTTCGCCGAGCCGTTCGCCGCCGCGCGCGAGCATCGCGAGCGCGACCGGCGAGCCGAGCGAGGGGCTCGGGTAGCTCGAGGTCACGTGGCCCTCCGTCTGGGTGGGCGGTGGCGCATTGGCGATCTGCGCGCCGGTCGGCAGCAGCGTGCGTCCGTCGAGCGGCGCGAGGCCCACCAGACGCAACCGCTGAGGGTCGCGCGCCGCGGGCCTCAGCAACGAGCGCCGTCCGACGAAGTTGGCGGCCTTGCGGTCGATTCCACGTGCGAAGCCCACGTCGCCGGGCAAGGTCGTGCCGTCGGTATCGGTGCCGACGTGCAGGTAGCCCTTCTCGGTTCGCAGGATTTCGAGCGCCTCGATCCCGTAGAGGCACCCTTCACGGGTCTCGACGCCCTCGGCGAGCGCCTGCAGCAGTTGCTCGGTTTCCCCGGCCGGAAGGTTGATCTCGTAGCTGAGCTCGCCGGTGAAGCTCGCGCGCAGGACCCGCACTGGCACACCCCGCCAGTGCCCATCGTGCAAAGTCATGTGCCGGGTCGCCTGCGGCGAGAATTCCGCACCGAATCCGGCCGCCGCCATCACTTCGAAGGCCTTCGGACCCGAGATCGTCGCGTTGCCGTAGCGCGAGGTCACCGGCGTCACCAGGACGCGCAAGTCCGTGTACTCGCACTGCAGCCATTCCTCGAAAGCTGCCGCGGTGCGCTCGATGCCGGCGCTCGTGGTGTTGACCCAGAAACGGCGCTCGTCGACTCTCGCGACGATGCCATCGTCGACGATCACGCCGTTCTCGTTGAGCAGCAGGCCATAGCGGGCCTGTCCGGGCGCGAGCGTGGACATCGTGCCGAGGTACATCAGGTCGAGGAACCGGGCGGCATCGGCGCCCCAGACCTCGAGCTTGCCGAGCGGGGAACCGTCGAACAGGCCGACGGTGCGGCGCACGGTGAGCGCCTCGCGCTGCGCCGCCTGATGCAGCGATTCACCGCTGCGCGGATAGGCGGCCGGCCGGCTCCAGTTGCCGAACTGTTCGAACAGCGCGCCGTGTCGGGCATGCCATTCGACGGCGGCCAGGCGCTTCAGAGGTCGATACAGCGCTCCGACCCGCCGGCCGATCAGCGCTCCGAAGGTGACCGGCGAATACGGCGGCCGGAATCTCGTTGTGCCGACCTCTGCGGGTTCGCGGTGCGTGAACTCGCCCATCAGCACCAGCGCATTCACGTTGCTGGTCTTGCCCTGATCGGTCGCCATGCCGGTGGTGGTGTAACGCTTCAGGTGTTCGACCGAGCGGTAGTTCTCGCGCGCGGCGAGCTCCACGTCGCTCACCGCGACGTCGTTCTGCAGATCGACGAGTTGTTTGCCGCGGACCGCCGCGATCCGGCTCGAGGCGAGCGAGCGGCTGGCGCCGCCGACCGGCGCCGCGGGGACCGTGAATCCGAGCGCGAGAGCGCGCCCGACGTCCGCGGCGTGCTGCGCGGCCGCTTCGCGCCCGAACACCCCGGCGCAGGCACCGACGCTCACGAGGCCACGTGCGTTGCCGTCCGGCACGAACATGGACGATTCGGCGAGCCAGCGCAGCCGTCCGCCCGCCTGGGAATGCAGGTGCACCGCAGGCGCATGTCCCCCTGCGACGAGGATCAGGTCGCACTCGAGGCGCAGGCGCGGCGCGCTATGACCGTCGGCCGGCACGGCCACGCAGCCGCGCACCGAACGCGCGCCGATCACCTTGCCGATGCCGGTGTTGGCGATCGCTCGCACACCCGCGGCGTGGGTGCCGATGTCGACGCTCGGCCGACGGTCGAGCAGCGCCACCACTTCGATGCCGGCGGCTTGCAGCGATTCGGCGACCCGATAGGCGGAGTCGCAGTTCGCCGCGATCACGACCCGGCGCCCGCAGGCGACGCCGTAGGCATGGGCGTACTCGTCGACGGCACCGGCGAGCATCACGCCCGGTCGATCGTTGTCCGGAAAGAGCATCGGGCGCTCGAACGCGCCCTGGGCGGCGACGATCGAGCGGGCGCGGAACTTCCACAGGCGTTCGCTCAAGCGTCGCGTGGCCGACGCGGGCACGTGCGCCAGCCGTTCGCTCGCGCAGACGAGATTGTGGTCGTAGACGCCGAAGGCGAGCGTGCGCGTGAGTATGCGAACGCCTGCGCGGCGGGCCCGAACGAGCAGATCGCCGACCTCGGCATCCCCTCGCCAGCCGAGCGCCCCGCCGGGTTCCCTCCCTGCGCACAGCAGCACCGTGCGGGCGCCCGCCTCCGCCGCGGCCGCGGCCGCGGCAAGGCCGGCGATGCCGCTGCCGGCGACCAGGAGGTCGACGTTTTCGGAGATCTCCTCGTAGACCTCGCCGCCCCGCTCGAGCGAGGCACGGCCAAGACCGGCCATGCGCCGGATCGCCGGCTCGAACGGCCGCCATCCGGGCCACTTGAAGGTCTTGTAGTAGAAGCCCGCCGGCAGCAAGGGCGAGAACCAGCCGTTCACCGCCCCGAGATCGAAGCCGACGCTCGGCCAGCAGTTGACGCTCTCGGCGGCCAATCCGTCGACCAGTTCGACCAGGGTCGCCCGCTCATCCGGTGTGCGGTGCCGGCCATCCACCAGATCGACGATGCCGGTCGGCTCCTCGATGCCCGCCGCGAAGATGCCGCGCGGCCGATGGAGCTTGAAGCTGCGGCCCACCAGCCGCACGCCGTTCGCGAGCAGCGCCGAGGCGAGCGTATCGCCTTGAAGACCGGCGAGCACGCGTCCGTTGAACATGAAACTGATCGGGCGCGAGCGGTCGATGCGCCGCCCGTAGGGCTCGCCGAGCCGCGTTCCGCTCATCGCGGCGCCGCCTGCGTGATCGGATAGACCGCACGGATCTCGTGGGTCACCGTGTCGCGCTCCAGGTTGAACCACTGGCCGCACCCGTAGGCGTGGCGCCAGCGTTCGAGGTGCGCGCCCTTGGGATTCTCGCGGAAGAACAGGTACTCGGCCCACTGGCGGTCGTCCGACTCGAGCGGCGGGCGCGTCAGATGCGCGGTGCCGCCGCAGACGAATTCGGACTCGTCGCGCGGGCCACAGTAAATGCAAGGGATCTGCATCATGTCGGGACCGTTCTCCGGGTGGGGTTCAATGCGCGATGCCGGACGCCGCGGCTTCGTCGATCAGGCGTCCGCTGATGAAGCGCTCGAGCTGGAAGGGCTCGGCGAGCGGATGATCCTCGCCCGTCGCGAGCACATGGGCGAGCGTGTAGCCGCCGACCGGTATGCCCTTGAACCCACCGGTTCCCCATCCGCAGTTGATAAAGAGCCCGGGCACGGGCGTACGGCCGATGATCGGGCTCGAGTCGTGCACGACATCGACGATTCCGGCCCACTGGCGCAGCATCTTCAGGCGCGCGTAGGCCGGGAAAAGCGCCAGGATCGACGCGAGGATCTGCTGGGTCACCGCGAAACTGCCGCGCTGCGCGTAGGACGGGAACAGGTCGAGCATCGCGCCGATGACCAGTTCGCCCTTGTCCGACTGGCTGAGATAACCGCCGGTTCCCGGCGAGAGCACGACGGTGTCGAGCAGAGGCTTCAGCGGCTCCGACACCAGGGCCTGCAGCGCATAACTGGTCACCGGCAGGCGCAGCCCGGCGAGTTCGGCCAGCACGGAACTGTGGCCAGCGGCCGCGATGCCGACGCGCTCGGCGCGAATGTCGCCCAGGGAGGTCTGCACTCCGCAGACCCGACCGCCTTCCTTGAGGAACCCGCGCACCTCGCAGTTCTGGATGATGTCGACCCCGAGCGCGGAGGCCGCGCGAGCGTAGCCCCAGGCCACCGCGTCGTGCCGCGCGGTGCCGGCGCGACGCTGCGTGAATCCGCCGAGCACGGGGATGCGCGCGCCGCTCGAGGTGTCGAGGCCCGGTACCCGGGACCTCACCTCCTCGAGGCTCAGCAGGTCGGCGTCGATGCCGTTCATGCGCATCGCGTTGGCCCAACGGGCCATGGAGTCCAGATCGTGCCGGCTGTGGGCGAGCATCACCAGCGCCCGCTGGCTCAGCATGATGTTGTAATTGAGGTCGCGCGACAGACCTTCGTAGAGCTTCAACGAGAAATCGTAGAGCCGCGCGCTCTCCGGATAGAGGTAATTCGAGCGCACGATCGTCGTGTTGCGGCCGGTGTTGCCGCCGCCGATCCAGCCGCGCTCGAGCACGGCGACGTTGGTCACCCGGTGGTTCTTGGCGAGATAGTAGGCGGTCGCGAGGCCGTGCCCGCCGCCGCCGACGACGATCACGTCGTAGCGGGGCTTGGGCGTGGCTTCGCGCCACGCACCCTGCCAGTTCCGGTGTCCGGCGAGCGCGCCCCGCAGCAGCGACCAGGCGGAGTATCGATTTGGCATGGGTCGCTAGTCTGCCTGCTGGGTCCGACCAATTCCAGCGCGTCGCAAGGGCGTAAATCCGGGTCGCATCCGGGCCTGTGGTGTCGGCCGCAGTCTCGGTACGATCGCCCCATGGAATACCAAACGACGCATCCCTACATCCTGACCGCGACCTGCCCGAGCCGCATGGGCACCACCGCCGCGGTCACCGGCTTCCTCGCCTCGCATCGCCTCTACATCATGGAGATGCAGCAGTTCGACGACGTGCTCACCAAGCGCTTCTTCGTGCGCTTGACATTCTGCAGCGTCGCCGGGGAACGCGTCGACGTCGAGCGCCTGCGCAAGGACTTCGTGCCGCTCGCCGAATCCGAGCAGATGCAGTGGGCGATCCACGACGGCACGCTGCGCAGTCGCGTGATGATCCTGGTCTCGAAACTCGATCACTGCCTCGAGGACCTGCTCTACCGTCAGCGCATCGGCGAACTGCGCATGGACGTGAGCGCGATCGTGTCGAACCATCCCGACATGCGGCCGATCGCGGAGCGGTACGGCATCCCCTACCATCTGATGCCGGTCACGGCGGCGACCAAGGCGGCCCAGGAAGCACAGCTCCTGCGCCTGATCGAGGAGACGCAGACCGACCTGGTCGTGCTGGCGCGCTACATGCAGATCTTCTCGGACGACCTCTGCAAGCGCCTCGGCGGCCGGGCGCTCAACATCCATCACTCGTTCCTGCCGGGGTTCAAGGGCGCCAAGCCCTATCACCAGGCACACGAACGCGGCGTCAAGCTGATCGGGGCCACCGCCCACTTCGTGACCGGCGACCTCGACGAGGGCCCGATCGTCGAGCAGATCGTCGAGCGTGTCGACCACAGTTTCACGCCCGACATGCTGGCCGCGGTCGGCCGCGATTCCGAGCGGCGGGCGCTCGCGACCGCCGTACGACTCCTCCTCGAGAACCGCGTGTTCCTCGACGGCAACAAGACCGTCATCTTCAAGTAGCCCGACCCCTGCCCGGCCGGCAGCGGCCTGAGCTAGTCGACGTGGGCGGGCGTGGTGCCGGGCGGCACACGAGGCTCGATCGAGTCTTGCGGCCGCAGCTTGCGCTCGGCGCTCGGCGGGTGTCCGAACTGGTTCCGGTAGCATTTCGAAAAGTGCGGCGGCGACTGGAAACCGCAGGCGGCGGTGATGTCCATGATCGGCATCGCGGTCTGCAGCAGGAGCTCGCGGGCGCGCCGCAGGCGCATCTCCAGGTAATAGCGCTTCGGCACGCAGTTCAGGTCGCGTCGGAACAGGCGCTCGATCTGCCGGCGCGACAGGCCGGTCGCCTTGGCGATCCGGTCGAGCGACAGCGGCTTCTCGATGTTCTCCTCCATCAGTTGCGCGACACGGATCAGACCGCGGTTGGACGGTCCGATCTGCGCGCGCAGCGGCACGTACTGCCGGTCGGTGTCCTTGCGCACGCGCTCGACGATGAACTGCTCGCTGACCAGCTGCGAGACGCGGGCGCCGAGCTTCGCCTGGATCAGGTGCAGCATGAGATCGAGCGGGGCCGTTCCACCGGAACAGGTGAAGCGGTCCCGGTCGATCGTGAACAGCTGATCGCTGATGCGCACGCGCGGAAATTCCTCGCGCAGCGCCGAGAGATTCTCCCAATGGATGGTCGCCCGAAACTGGTCGAGCAGGCCCGCGCGGGCGAGCGCATAGCCTCCGGTGCAGAGCGCGCCGAGCGGGACCCGGCGTTCCGCCAGTCGGCGCAGCTGGGTCAGCAGCGGCGCGGAGACCGCCTCGCGGACGTTGACGCCGCCGCAGACGAACAGGATGTCGACCGGGCCGAGCTTATCGAGCGCGACGGTCGGACCCAGGGACAGGCCGCTGCTCGAGGGCATGGTCTCGCCGCTCAAGCTGACCACCGACCATTCGTAGACGTCCCGGCCGACCAGGCGGTTCGCCATGCGCAGCGGCTCGAGCGCATTGGTGAGCGCGATCAGCGAATAGCTGGGCAGCGTGAGGAACGCATACTTGCACTTGCGCAGGACCGCAGGACTTTCCAATCGGCACTCCATGGCGTCGCAATTTGACTCGTCGCCATGGGCCATTATGCCACCGAGACGGGCTTGGGAGTCTCTTTTCGATACGAATCAGTCGCATTTCCGATAATCACGGCCATCGAAGCCTCCGCCGGAGCTCGCCGCCGAGGTCGGAGGTTGCGCTGACGCATTTCCATCTGCGCTCGTCGCAAATGGCCTGCCCTTCGGCACGGCGCTGGTTACACTGCCGCAGAAAATCAACGACGGAGATTCCAAGCGATGAAAACTCATGCCCGTGTCGTCGTGATCGGCGGCGGCGTCGTCGGCGTCAGCACGCTGTATCACCTGGCTCGCAAAGGCTGGAGCGACGTGGTGCTGCTCGAGCGCTCGGAGCTCACGGCCGGCTCGACCTGGCACGCGGCGGGTCTGCTGCCGCTGTTCAATATGAGCTACACGGTCGGACAGCTGCACAAGTACTCCGTCGACCTCTACAAGAAACTGCCCGCCGAGACCGGCCAGGACGTGAGCTTCCACGTGACCGGCAACCTGCGCCTCGCCACCTGCCGCGACCGCATGGACGAGTATCACAAGTATTGCGGTACGGCGAACACGATCGGCGTGCCCTTCCAGATCATCGGGCCGAAGGAAGTGCGCGACCTGTGGCCGCTGATCGATCTCGGCGACGATCGCGAGACGCCGAAGATCGTCGGCGCGCTGTATCACCCTGACGACGGCCACATCGCCCCGGCCGACCTCACCATGGCCCTGCGCAAGGGTGCCCGCAGCCGCGGCGCGGAAATCTACGAACAGACCGAAGTGACCGCCGCTCGGCGCACCGCGTCCGGGGAATGGCATCTGACCACGAACAAGGGCGAGATCGTCGCGGAGCACGTGGTCTGCGCGACCGGGAACTACGCGCGGCAGACGGGCCGGATGTTCGGCATCAACGTGCCCTCCATTCCCGTCGAGCACCAGTACATCGTCTATGACGAGTCCGCCGACCTCAAGACCTACCGCCAGGGTGGCGGCCGCGAGCTCGCCGTGCTGCGCGAGTCCGACAAGTCCTATTATCTGCGCGAGGAGCGCATGGGCTGGATCCTCGGCCCCTACGAGGCCGGTGCGCCGGCGCGCTTCGCCGATGGGGTACCCGACTGGTTCGGCAAGAGCCTGTTCGAGGGGGATCTCGACCGGCTGCTGCCGCACGTCGAGGCGGCCATGCGCCGCGTGCCCGCCCTCGCCTCCTGCGGCATCAAGGACATCGTCAATGGCCCGATCGCCTATACCCCTGACGGCAGTCCGCTGATCGGTCCGGCCTGGGGCGTGCCGAACCTCTGGCTGAACGAGGGCCACAGCTTCGGCATCACGGCCGCGGGCGGTTCCGGGTGGCAGCTCGCCGAGTGGATCACCGAAGGTCAGCCGGGCATCGACATGGCGGCCACCGATCCTCGCCGCTTCGGTGCGTACACCAGCAAGCGGTACGTCGTCGGCAAGAACGAGGAGACTTACCGCAACGTCTTCACGATCCACTTCCCGGACGAGGAGCGCGAGGACGCGCGGCCGGCGAAGACCAGTCCGATCTACGACAAGCTCGCGCGCATGGGAGCGGTCTTCGGCCAGCGTTACGGCTGGGAACGGCCCAACTGGTTCGCCCCCGAGGGCGTCGAGCGCAAGGATCGATGGAGCTTCCGCCGGACCAACTATTTCGAACACGTCGGCAACGAGGTGCGGCGGATGCGCCGCGACGTCGGCATCATCGACCTCACCCCGTTCACCAAGTTCGAGGTGAGCGGTCCCGGCGCCGAGAGCTGGCTCGACGGTCTGGTCGCCAACAAGGTGCCCAGCAAGATCGGTCGAATGGCGCTGTGCCACGCGCTCACTCCGCGCGGCGGCATCCGCTCCGAGTTCACGATCACCAAGCTCGCCGAGGAGAAATTCTACGTGGTGAGCGCCGGCGCCGCCGAGCGCTACGACAGCGATTACCTGCAGAAGATGCTGCCGGCGGACTCCGCCGGCCGGATCGAGCTGCGCAACATCACCACCAGCCGCGGCTGTTTCGTGGTGGCGGGTCCCCGCTCGCGCGACGTGCTCGCGCCGCTGGTCGACGGACCTCTCGACAACGCCGCCTTCCCCTGGCTCACGGGCCGCGTCGCCGAAGTGGGCCTCGCGACCGATGTGTACCTGCTGCGCGTTAACTTCGTCGGTTCGCTGGGCTGGGAGCTGCATTTCCCGATCGAGTATGCGCACCATCTGTTCGATGCCCTGCTGACGGCCGGCGCGCCCCACCACATCGGCATGGTCGGCATGCGCGCGATGGAGTCCCTGCGCATGGAGAAGTCCTACCGGATGTGGGGCACGGACCTCACCCCCGACTACACGCCGTTCGAGGCGGGGCTCGACCGTTTCGTGCGGATGAACAAAGGTCCGTTCATCGGCCGCGAGGCGCTCGAGAAGCAACTCGCCGCCGGCGTGCCGCACCGCTTCGTCACGGTCGAGGTGCACGGAGTGACCGACGCGGATCCGCTCGGCAACGAGCCTCTGTACGATGCGAACGGCCGGCTGGTGGGTCGGGCGACCTCCGGCTATTTCGGGCATGTGCTCGGCAAGAGCCTCGCGATCGGTTACGTCGCGCCGGAGTTCGCCGCGGTGGGCACCCGCCTGCAGATCGAGATCCTCGGCGAGCGCAAGCAGGCGACCGTGCTGATCGATTCGCCCTACGACCCGGAAAACAAGGATCTGCGCGCCTGAGCGGCGCCCGAGCGGCACCAAGGACATGAGCAGACAGAAATTCTCGGGCTTCTCGCTGCTGCGTGGTGCGCTCTCGGGGCACCAGGGCTGGCGAGCGCAGTGGCGCAAGGCCGAACCCAAGGCGGCCTACGACGCCGTGATCGTCGGCGGCGGCGGCCACGGCCTCGGCGCCGCCTATTATCTCGCCAAGGAACACGGTCTCACGCGGATCGCGGTGCTCGAGAAGGGCTGGATCGGCGGCGGCAACACCGGGCGCAATACGACCATCATCCGTTCGAACTACCTGTTCGACGAGAGCGCGGCGCTCTATGACCATTCGGTCAAGCTCTGGGAGAACCTCTCCGAGGAGCTGAACTACAACGTGATGTTCTCGCCGCGGGGCGTCATGATGCTCGCCCACACGGTGCACGACGTGCAGGTGTTCAAGCGGCACGTCCACGCCAACCGCTGCAACGGCGTCGACAACGAGTGGCTGACCCCGGAACAGGCGAAGGAATTCTGTCCCCCGCTCAACATCGACGGCAACATGCGCTATCCGGTGCTCGGGGCCGCGTTACAGCGGCGGGGCGGGACCGCGCGTCACGATGCGGTCGCCTGGGGATACGCGCGCGCCGCCGACGCGCTCGGCGTGGACATCATCGAGAACTGCGAGGTCACGGCGATCAATCGCGGCGCCGACGGCGGGGTCGAGTCCCTGGATACGACACGCGGGCGAATCGGCGCGCGCAAGGTGGGGGTCTCGGCCGCGGGAAACACCAGCGCCGTGCTCTCGCTCGCGGGCGTCCGTCTGCCGCTCGAGAGTTATCCGCTGCAGGCGCTGGTCTCCGAGCCCGTGAAGCCGATCTTCCCCTGCGTGGTGATGTCGAACACCATCCACGCCTACATCAGCCAGTCCGACAAGGGCGAATTGGTCATCGGTGCCGGTACCGACGCCTACACCTCGTACACTCAGCGCGGCGCACTGCACATCAACACCCACACCCTCGATGCGATCTGCGAGCTCTTCCCGCAGTTCCGGCGAATGCGCATGATGCGCAACTGGGGAGGCATCGTCGACGTCACCCCGGACCGCTCGCCGATCATCGCCAAGACCCCCGTACCGGGCCTGTACGTGAACTGTGGCTGGGGCACGGGCGGATTCAAGGCGACGCCGGGATCGGCGCACGTCTTCGCCTGGACGATCGCCCGCGACGAACCGCATCCGATCAACGCGCCGTTCACGATCGAGCGGTTCCGGGACGGCCATCTGATCGACGAAGCCGCCGCCGCCGCCGTGGCCCATTGAAAGAGACCCGCGATGCTGCTGATCAACTGCCCTTATTGTGGTAAGCGCCCCGAACTCGAATTCACCTACGGGGGGCAGGCGCATCTGGTGCGTCCCGCGGATCCCTCCACCCTCGACGACCAGCAGTGGGCCGACTATCTCTACATGCGTACCAACACGAAGGGCGTGCACGCTGAGCGATGGCGCCATGCGCGCGGCTGCGGCCGCTTCTTCAACGCGCTGCGCGACACCACGACCGACCACTTTCTCGCGACCTATCGTATTGGCGAGACCCGGCCCGGCACTCCCGGAGACGCTCGATGAGCGCCTGGCGCACCTCGCAGGGCGGGCGGATCGATCGCACGCGTCGCCTGCGGTTCCGCTTCGACGGTGTCGAACTCGAAGGCGCTCAGGGCGACACCCTCGCCTCCGCCCTGCTCGCCAACGGC
This sequence comes from Gammaproteobacteria bacterium, assembly GCA_028870275.1. GTDB lineage: Bacteria > Pseudomonadota > Gammaproteobacteria > Steroidobacterales > Steroidobacteraceae > Bog-1198. The sequence goes on from JAGWPY010000117.1 coordinate 11,761, forward strand.
GTGCATCTGGTCGCCCGTTCGTTCAAGTATCACCGGCCGCGCGGCATCGTCACGGCCGGCCCGGAGGAGCCGAGCGCTCTGGTCACCGTGCGCCGTGACTCGGCGCGAGTGACCCCGAATCTTCGCGCGACGCAGGTCGAGCTCTATGACGGTCTCGAAGCCGTCAGCCAGAATCGCTGGCCGAGCCTCGCCAGGGACGTCGGTCGGCTCAACGACTGGCTGTCGCCGCTGTTCCCCGCCGGCTTCTACTACAAGACCTTCATGTGGCCGAAGAGCGCCTGGAAGAAGCTCTACGAACCGGTGATCCGCCGTGCCGCGGGACTCGGTGTCGCGCCAACCGAAGCCGATCCCGACCGCTACGCGCAGTGTTATGCCCACTGCGACGTACTGGTCGTCGGCGCAGGGCCCGCCGGTCTCGCAGCGGCCGCCGCCGCCGCCGGGCGCGGTGCGCGCGTGATCCTCTGCGACGAGCAGAACGAGTTCGGCGGTTCGTTGTTGTCGGCGCCGGGAGCGACCATCGATGGCGCGCCCTCGGCGAAGTGGATCGAACGCACCGTCGGCTCGCTCGCCGCGAATCCGCGCGTGACCCTGTTGCCGCGGACCA
>JAGWPY010000118.1 GCA_028870275.1 Gammaproteobacteria bacterium
CATTGCGAGCTATCTCGACATGCGCCTCGAGACCATCAGTCGGACGATGCACGAGCTCCAGGCGGAAGGCTGCCTAAGGGCGGCGAGGCGCCGCATCGAGCTGCTGCCCCGGATCCGCGCTGCGGTCCGCGTGGGTTGATGCGGCGCGACCGCCGCGTCGTCGGGGGCATTTTGGAGCGGGAAACGAGGCTCGAACTCGCGACCTCAACCTTGGCAAGGTTGCGCTCTACCAACTGAGCTATTCCCGCCCGACGAAGACCCGCCATTGTAGGGCCGCGGCGGCCGGAGTCAAGAACGTCCCGACGTCGACCGCCGCGGCTCACGCTCCCGCGCTGCCCCGCAGCTCCGGCCACGCGAGGCGCAGGTAAAGGATCATCGACCAGAGCGTCAGCGCCGCCGCGACCACGGTCAGGCCGACGCCGATGGAGTAGATCGGAACGCCGAACAGGTCCCGCCGGAACAGCAGGAAAGAAAGACCGACGATCTGCATGATCGTCTTCAACTTTCCCCAGACGGAAACGGCGACCCGTCCGCGCGCGCCGATCTCGGCCATCCACTCGCGCAGGGCGGAGACGGCGATTTCGCGGCCGATGATCACGATCGCCACGATCACGAGGTACCAGCGAGGGTCCTTGCTCACGATCAGCACCAGCGCGCAGGCGACGATCAGCTTGTCGGCCACCGGATCGAGGAACGCGCCGAGGCGCGAGGTCTGGCCGAGCTTGCGCGCGAAGTAGCCGTCGAGCGTGTCGGTGATCCCCGCGAATGCGAAACCCGCGCAGGCGGCCGGGTCGGCCCACCAGGACGGCAGGTAGAACAGCACCACGATCGCCGGGATCATCAGAATGCGCAACCAGGTGAGCGCATTCGGCAGGTTCAACCAGGGGCGTGGATCAGACACCCGGGTGGAGGTGCTCATAGATCGCCTGCGCTAGGTGCTGGCCGAGACCGCGAATCCGCAGGAAATCGTCGACACCCGCACGCAGTACCCCCTGCAGACCTCCGAATTGCCTCAGCAGCTCGCGACGCTTCACGGGACCCAGGCCGGGTATCGTTTCGAGGATCGACTCGCTGTGACGCTTCGCGCGCTTGCGCCGGTGACCCGCGATCGCGAACCGGTGGGCCTCGTCGCGCACCCGTTGGATCAAGTGCAGCGCACTCGAGTCGGCAGGCAGTATAGTCGGGGTGTCCTGGCCCAACAAGAAGAGCTGCTCCTGCCCTGCCCTGCGGTCCGGCCCCTTGGCGACGCCGACCAGGGTGATGCCGCTCACACCGACCTCGGCGAGCGCGCGGGCGGCTTCGGCGAGCTGACCGCGGCCGCCGTCGATCAGCAACAGGTCCGGTGCCGGTATCTCGCCGCCCTGGACCCGGCGGTAGCGGCGCGTGAGCGCCTGGTGCATGGCCGCGTAGTCATCGCCCGGCCGTATGCCGGCGATGTTGAACCGGCGGTATTCGCTCTTCAGCGGGCCCTCCGTGCCGAAGACCACGCAGGAGGCGATCGTGTCGGTGCCGCCCGTGTGACTGATGTCGAAGCATTCGATGCGCCGCGGCGGCCGTACGAGACCGAAGGCGTCGCCCAGCTCCTGCAGATTCTGCTCGATGCTCGCGCGCGCCAGACCACGCATCTTCAGCGCCTGCTCGGCGTTCTCGCGCATGAGCGCGAGCCAGCTCGCGCGTATCCCCCGCACCGCGTGCGCGATCCGGACGCGATGTCCGGCCCGCTGCGCGAGGCTGCTCTCCAGCACGTCACGCTCCTCGAGCCGGTGTTCGACGATGATCTCCGCGGGCGGCTCGTGCTCGGCGTAATGCTGAGCGAGAAACGCCCCAAGCACTTCGGCCGGCTCGGCGAGCGGCGCACGCGGGAAGAACGTCGTGCTGCCGAGGCTGCGGCCGGCACGCACGAACATCAGCGCGACGCAGTATTCGCCGCTACCCGGTGCGACCGCCACGACGTCGGCGTCGTGATGCGGGTCCGCGGTCACGATCTGTTTCGCCTGTACGCTGCGGAGGTTCGCCAGCTGATCGCGCAGCCGGGCCGCGGTCTCGAATTCGAGCCGGGCGGCCGCTTCCTCCATGCGGGCGGCCAGATCCCGGTTCACTTCGTCGTCGTGCCCCTCGAGCACCCTGACGGCCGCTCGCACGTCCTCGGCGTAGGCTTCCCGCCCGATCAGGCCGGTGCAGGGCCCGCTGCAACGACGGATCTGGTACTGCAGGCAGGGCCGGGAACGGTTGGCGAAATAGCCATCCTCGCAGTTTCGCAGGCGAAACAGCTTCTGCAGACGGTTCAGAGTCTCGCGCACCGCCGTCGCGGACGGATAGGGGCCGAAATAGCGTCCGGGCTCGCGGCGCGAGCCGCGATAGAGGGACAGCCGTGGAAACGGGTGATCGGTCGAGAACCTCAGGAACGGGAAGCTCTTGTCGTCGCGCAGGATCACGTTGAAGCGCGGCCGGTGCTTCTTGATCAGGTTCAGTTCGAGGAGCAGCGCCTCCGTGTCGGAGTTGGTGATCGTCACTTCCATGCCGGTGGTGCGTGCGACCAGCGCCTGGACCTTGGGATGGACGTTGCTCGGCTGGAAATACGAACCGACCCGGCTCTTCAGGTTGCGCGCCTTGCCGACGTAGAGGATCTCACCGTCATCGCCGAGCATGCGATACACCCCCGGCCGTCCGGGCAGCGCATCGACGAACGAACGCGCGTCGAATCGCTGCGGCTCGCTCCCTGCGGCGCTCATGCGGCGAGCGCGGCGGCGCGTTCGAACACGGACTCGAACATGGCCGGCGTGAGGCGCCGTGTCTGGGTGTTGTAACGGCTGCAGTGATACGAGTCGAGCAGCGTCAGACCGTCCAGGTCGTGAGCCGCGCCATGCGCGAAGCGGTGCGTGGAGGCGCGCAGACCGACCGCCCGCAGCACGGCGGCGTGCGCGATCGCCCCGAGCGCGACGATGACCCGCAGGTCTGCGGATCCGACGATCTCCGCGGCCAGGAACGCATTGCAGTTGGCGATTTCGGACGGCGTCGGCTTGTTCTGCGGAGGCAGGCACTTCACCGCGTTGGCGATGCGGGCGCCGCGCAGGCTCAGCCCGTCGTCCGGCCCGCTCGACGTGGGGGCGCTCGCGAACCCGAATCGATGCAGGGTCGCGTACAGCAGAATGCCGGCGTGATCCCCCGTGAACGGTCGACCGGTACGATTGGCGCCGTGCATGCCCGGAGCGAGCCCGACGATCAGCACGCGGGCACGTTCGTCGCCGAACGATGGGACCGGCGCACAATGATATTGCGGGTTTCGCAGCCGGATCTCGTCGAGGAACCCTGCGAGCCGCGGACAGCGGCGGCAGGACTTGTCGTGCAGACGTCGCATGAAATGGATGGATGATCGTCGTCGATAAAAAACGGGCTACGCGGCCTTCCCGCGTAGCCCGCCATCGATCGCGCCTCGAATTTGGACTAACCCGAGCGCAATCCAACCTCGGCTCAAGAAAACTGCAGCTGAGCCCCGCTGAACCCGACTTTCGTCGAGCCTCGCCGCGTTTCGGCGTCGAGCGCCGGGCGGCGTGGACTGATCCGACCTCGCTCCGTCCGCCGCAGCAGGTCGCCGGGTCGGCCCAGGGGCCGCCAGTTCGGCTCGGCACTGCTGGTTTCGGTGGGCGGGAACGGTTCGGAACGGCAGGATAACACCTGCGGGCTCGCAGGCAAGCCGGAATTCGAATTCCGCGAAGCTCTAAATTAGAAGCAATCTATATTAGATTGTTATCTAATTGTTTTTTATCAAGTTATTGTCTTCGCGCTCGCGCGCCTCTGACGCCGCTGCTGATCCGCGCGCTGGGCGATCCGGATCGCGAGTTCGAGCGACTGCTCGGCGTTCAACCGTGGATCGACGCTGGTCCGATAGGCGCGAGCGAGATCGGCCTCGGCGAGTCCGCGGGCGCCGCCCACGCACTCGGTCACGTCCTCGCCGGTGAGCTCGACATGAACGCCGCCGAGCGTCGATCCGCACTCCTCGTGGACTCGGAACGCCGCCTCGACCTCGGCGAGTACGTTCTCGAAGCGCCGGGTCTTGATGCCGGTCGAGGTCGTCTCGGTATTGCCGTGCATGGGATCGCAGACCCACAGCACCCGCGCACCGATCGAGCGAACCGCGCGGATCAACTCCGGCAGGCGGCGCTCGATGTCGCCGGCGCCGAAGCGATGGATCAGGGTCAGGCGTCCGGGCTGCGACTGCGGATTGAGGATCTGCACCAGCTCCTGCAGCCACTCCGCGCTCATTCCGGCGCCGACCTTGACGCCGATCGGGTTGGCGATGCCGCGGAAATATTCGACGTGCGCACCGTCGATGGCCGCCGTGCGCATGCCCACCCAGGGCATGTGCGTCGACAGGTTGTACCAGCGCCTCTGCCGTGAGATGAAGCGTGTCTGCGCCTGTTCGGACAGCAGATGCAGTCCCTCGTGGCTCGTGTAGAACTCGCAGCGCGTCGCCGCGTGGATCCTCTGCCCGCTCATCGACTCGAAGAAATCCAGGGACTCGGCGATCGAGTCGACGATCCGTTGATAGGCGTCCCGCAGCGGCGTGTGGCGCAGGAACCCGAGGTCCCAGTATTCCGGATGGTGCAGATCGGCGAAGCCGCCGTCGATCAGGGCGCGCACGAAATTCAGCGTGAGCGAGGCGCGCTCGTATCCGCGCAGCAGCAGTTCCGGGTCGGGCTCGCGTTCTTCACGCGTGAATCCCGGGCGGTTGACGTTGTCGCCGCGATAGCAAGGCAGGCAGATTCCGTCGCGAGTCTCGGTGTCGGCCGATCGCGGTTTGGCGTACTGCCCCGCGAAGCGACCCACGCGGATCACGGGTTTCTTGAGACCCTGGAGCAGCACCAGACTCATCTGCAACAGGATCTTCAGTCGCCTCGCGATGTTGTCCGACTCGCAGTCCTCGAAGCTCTCGGCGCAGTCTCCGCCCTGCAGCAGGAACTGCTCGCCGCGTTCGGCCGCCGCGAGCTTCTCGCGCAAGGCCTCCACCTCCCAGGACACCACCAGCGGCGGCAGGCGCGAGAGCGCGGCGACCGCGCGCGCGAGCGCCGCCGGATCGGCATAGCTCGGCTGCTGGGCGGCCGGGCGCCCCTGCCAACTGGCCGGGGTCCAGGCGTTCGTCGCGGGGTTCGTGGACATCGGGCGGCGGATGCTAGCATCGGCGCACTTGCGGCGCCACAATGCCGCCCCCATTGAACCGTCGGAATCGACGAGCACTCGGAGCGTTCCATGAATCATGCGAAAGAACAGCCGGCCCGCAGCCCCCGCCACACGCCGGAAGAAGTGTTGCGGGCGCTCGGCCTCGGATCGGTCAACCCCGGGGTCTGGTCCGGCACGCACGGCTGGAACGAGCACGGCGAGGGTCCGACCTTCGACTCGACCAATCCGACGACCGGCACACGCCTCGCGACGGTGCGCGCCGCCAGCGCCGCCGACTACGAGCGCGTGATGGCGGCGGCGGTCGACGCCGCCAGGCAATGGCGCCGGGTGCCGGCTCCCAAGCGCGGCGAGGTCGTGCGCCTGATCGGCGAAGAACTGCGTCGTCACAAGGACGCGCTCGGCAGCCTGGTCTCGCTGGAGAACGGCAAGATCAAGGCCGAGGGCGACGGCGAGGTACAGGAAATGATCGACATCGCCGACTTCGCGGTCGGTCAGTCGCGCATGCTCTACGGTCTGACCATGCATTCCGAGCGTCGCGAACACCGCATGTACGAACAGTGGCATCCGCTCGGCGTGGTCGGCGTGATCTCGGCATTCAACTTTCCGGTCGCCGTGTGGTCCTGGAACGCGTTCATCGCGGCCATCTGCGGCAACGCGACGGTCTGGAAGCCCTCGCCGAAGACCGCCCTCTGCGCTCTCGCCGTGCAGCGGATCTGCAACCACGTACTCGAGCGGGAGTCCCTGCCACCGATCTTCCAGACCTTCGTCGACGCGGGCACTGAGCTCGCCGGACGATTCGTCGACGACCGGCGCGTGGCGCTGGTTTCGTTCACCGGTTCGACCGAGGTCGGTCGTCGCATCGGCGTGCGCGTCGCCGAGCGGCTCGGCAAGAGCCTGCTGGAACTCGGCGGCAACAACGCGATCATCGTCGATGCGGACGCGAATCTCGATCTGGCCGTGCCGGCGATCGTCTTCGGCGCGGTCGGCACCGCCGGCCAGCGTTGCACCTCGACGCGCCGCGTACTGGCGCACCGTTCGGTCCTCGCGGAGCTCGAGCGGCGTCTGGTGGCCGCCTACGCCCAGGTACGCATCGGCGATCCGCTCGATCCCTCGACCCTGATGGGTCCGCTGATCGACGCCGCCTCGGTGCAGCGCTACCTCGCGGCCGTCGAAGCGGCTCGCCGCGAAGGCGGTGCCGTGCTCTGCGGCGGGCGCACGCTCGAACGCCCCGGGCATTTCGTCGAGCCGACGATCGTGCGGGCCTCTCCCTCGATGCAGGTCGTGCAACACGAGACTTTCGCGCCGATCCTCTATCTCATGCCCTACGACGAGCTCGACGAGGCGCTCGCCGCCCAGAATTCCGTCGCCTACGGTCTGTCGTCGGCGATCTTCACCGACCGTCTGCGGGTCGCCGAGCGGTTCCTGTCGGCCGATGGCAGCGACTGCGGGATCGCCAACGTGAACCTCGGCACCTCGGGCGCGGAAATCGGCGGCGCGTTCGGCGGCGAGAAGGACACGGGCGGAGGCCGCGAAGCCGGGTCCGACGCCTGGAAGGCCTACATGCGCCGCCAGACCAACACGATCAACTGGAGTTCGGAGCTGCCGCTCGCCCAGGGCATTCGGTTCAACGTCTGAACCAGGCCTCGATCTCGGCCGCGCGCGCCTCGAGCCGCGCGGCCGAGACCGGCCCGAGCGTGCGCAGCTCCTGCGCGTAGAGCGAGATCCGAAACTCCTCGAGCCACCAGCGAAACTCATCGAGCGCAGCCGGGTGCCGGTCCTCGGCCAGCGCGCGTGCGCGCAGGCTCTCGAGTCTGCGGTCGAACGGCAGCAGTGCCTCGCTCGCCTGATCGGGTTCCTGCCCGCGCTGTCCAAGCCTCTGCCAGCGCCGCTCCGCGGCGCGCAGGTATCGGTCGATCCGCAAGAGCCAGGGCGACGGCGGATCGGCGAGACCGTCCTCGAGCAGTCGGGCGAGATGCTCGTCCTCTTCGCTCACCTGCGATCGCAGCGGGCCCCTACGCAAGGGCTCGAGCAGTCGCCGGATCGCCCGCGCCTGCGCGAACCAACCGGCGGCCTGCGCCGTCCGGGACTCGAGCGCCGCCTGCAGGCCGGCCCGGCCACGTTCGATCGCCGCCGCGAATTCTGAGCGGCGCCGCGGCGCCGGCCCATCGTCGAAACACGCCTCGCGCACGGCGGCCCGCCACAGGCGATCGAGCAGGATCTCCCCGCTCACGAAGGCGCTGGCCGCGAGCACGAGACGGGCATCGGCGGCGATCCGCCGTCCCGCGGACCGGGCTTCGGCCTGCAGCAGATCGGCGGCGAGCCGGATGGCGCCCTGCCGGTGGAGGATCGCGGCCTCCTCGGCGCTCCAGGCGTAGCGCACGCGGACTCCGTCCGGGCCTTCGGCCAGCGCGACCGGCAGTTCGATCGCACCCCAGGCATCGCCCTCGCTCCGGGCCGCGATCGTGATCCGTTCGGTATCGGCGAGCTCCTCGAGCTCGAACCTCCGCCACGGTTCCGGATGAGCAAGCGCGGCCGCGTCCTCCAAGGTGGCACGGGCGCGCGCCGCCGCCGCCGCGCGCAGCCTGGCAAGGTCGCGGCCACGCGCGAGCGGCCGGCCGTCCTCGACGACCTCGATCTGCGGCTCGAGATGGGCGTCGGGTTCGGGGAGCTCGAAGCGAACTTCGCCCGGTGGGATCGCCGCCCGCCTCTGCAACCAGGCCGCGAGCGAGCGGCGATCGGCGGCGCGAGGTCCGAGTTCTTCGAGAAAGCGTCCGGCCGTGGCCGGGATCGGGATGAGCCCGCGCCGGAGCTCCTTCGGCAGCGAGCGCAGCAGCGCCTCGATCCGCGGTCGCACCAGCGCGGGAATCGCCGCAGAGAGTTCCGCCTGCGAGGCAAGCGGCAATGCCACGGCCGGCAGCCGCAGCGTCGCACCGTCGGCCTCGGATCCCGGCTCGAAGCGATAGTCGACCGGCACCTGAAGACCCGCGACCCGGACCACCGTCGGCAGCGCGGCGAGCACGGCGGGATCGGGGGGACGGATGAACAGCGAATGCTCGTCGAGGGCGAGCGTGCGCAACTGCCCCTGCTCGAGCCGGCGCAGGAAGTGTTCGAGGGTCGCCGTCGAGGAGACTTGACGCGGCAACCGCTGATCGTAGAAATCGACCAGTCCTTCGGCCTCGATCACCAGGCCGCGCATGCGCAGTCGATCCTCGACCCGACGCGCCTCGGCAAGCGCTCGATCGTTCGCGAGCAGCCAGGGCGGCCGCCGGCCGAGTCGACCGTGAACCAGGGCCTCCCGGGCGAAGATCCTGCGCGCCTGCTCCGGCGCGACCGGTCCGTAGTTCACGCGCCGATGGGCGATGACCAGTCCGTACAGACTGGACACGCGCCGCGCGACCACCTCCTCGCGACTCTCGTCCCAGTCCGGCTCGAGGTGATCGATTTTGATCAGATGGGCTGCCGCGGTCTCGATCCAGCTCGGGTCGATCTCGGCGACACCGCGCGCGTAGATCCGCGAAGTCTCGACGATGCTGGTGGCCATCACCCAGCGCGGTCGGCGGCGGGCGGGCCCTGACCCCGGAAACAGCCGGAAGCGCACGCCGCGCGGACCTGCGTAGACGCCCTCCTCGCCGCGTAGTCCGACCATCGTCGCGAACCCCGCGAGGAGCGAACGGTGGATCGCCGCATAGGAGGCGTTGCCCGCCCTTGAATCGATACCGGCCTCGGCGGCCCTGGAAATCAGCTGGGCGTGCACGTCTTCCCATTCGCCGAGTCTAAACGCCGACAAGCGTCGCTCCCGGCACCAGCGGCGCAAGGCGCCGCGCGTGCCGCCGCGGGCACGGCGATATCCGCGCCAGATCGCCAGCAGCTCCATGAACTGCGACTTTCCGTCGCCGAAGCGCTCGCCCTCGGGATCCGACTCAGGGGATTCGCCGCTGCGGACGTCGGCCACGCTGAGACCCGCCGCGATCGCGCACACTTCCGCCTCGGCACCGAATCGCCTGCTCTCGATCAGAGCGCGTGCGAGGCGCGGATCGAGCGGCAGGCGCGCCATCTGCCGGCCGTTACGCGTGATGCCTCGATCCGCATCGAGTGCGCCGAGTTCCTGCAGCAGGCGATACCCGTCGCCGAGCGCCCGCGACTCGGGCGGATCGACGAACGGAAACGACTCCGCCGGTCCGAGCCCGTCCGCCGCCAGACGCAACAGCAGAGCGGCGAGATTGGTACGCAGGATCTCGGGTTCGGTGAACGCCGGTCGTGCCTCGAAATCCTCCTGCGAGTACAGGCGCACGCAGACGCCTGGTCCCAAGCGGCCGCAGCGTCCCTTGCGCTGCTCGGCGCTCGCGCGCGAGATCTTCTCGATCGGCAGGCGCTGCAGGCGGTTGCGGACACTGTAGCGGCTGATGCGCGCGAGACCCGCGTCGATCACCGCGCGGATCCTCGGCACCGTGACCGAAGTCTCGGCGACGTTGGTCGCGAGCACGATCCTGCGGCGCGGGCCCGGTGAGAAGACCCGGCTCTGCCGCTCCCAGGACAGGCGCGAGTACAACGGCAGAATCTCCACCTCGCCGGCGAGCTCGCGCTCGAGGGTCTCGGCCACTTCGGCGATCTCCCGCTCCCCCGGCAGGAATACCAGGGTATCGCCTGGACCGGCCGCTCCGGGGTCTGCCTCGATGCCTCTGAAGGCCTCGAGCACCGCCGCCGGCAAGTCCGGCTCCTCCTCGCCCGCGGCGGGTTCCTGGTAGCGCAGCTCGACCGGATGGGCTCGGCCGCCGACGGTGAGCACGGGTGCTCCACCGAAAAAGCCGGAGATTCGCTCGACGTCCATCGTGGCCGACATGACGATCACCTTGAGATCGGCGCGCTCGGCCAGAAGCCCTCGCAGAACTCCGAGCAGCAGGTCGACGTTGAGAGAACGCTCGTGCGCCTCGTCGATCAGGATCGTGTCGTAGCGCTCCAGGCGCCGGTCACCGGCCAGCTCGGCGAGCAGCAGTCCGTCGGTCAACAGCACGAGACGGGTTTCGTCCGCGACCGCATCGGCGAAACGCACGCGATAGCCGACCGTGCGACCAACCGGTTGCTGCATTTCCTCGGCGATGCGCGCGGCGAGCGCTCGCGCGGCGAGGCGCCGAGGCTGCGTGTGCGCGATCAATCCGGTGACGCCTCGGCCGAGTTCCAGACAGATCTGTGCGAGCTGGGTGCTCTTACCCGAACCGGTTTCGCCGGCGACGATCACCACCTGATGCGCGCCCAGCAGGGTCGCGAACTCCTCGCGCCGGGCCACGACGGGCAGGTCCTGCCGCAGGCGTATGAGGGGTCGCGCGGCGCGGCGCGCCGCCTCGGCCGCCGCCGCCCGCGGCGTCGCTCCACGCCGGCGGGGCCGGCTCATTCCGCGCTCTTCATCCTCTGCCAGAGGTCTTCGAGCGCCTGCGGATCGAGCGCCGCGAAATCGAGCCCCTGCTCGGCGGCCAGCCTCTCCATGCCGCGCACCCGCCGCTCGAACTTGGCATTGGCGGCACGCAGCGCCAGTTCGGGGTCCACTTCGAGCTTTCGAGCGAGGTTCGCCGCCGCGAACAACAGGTCGCCGACCTCCTCGACGACGCGCGGAGCCCCGGGTCCGGCCTCGCCAGCCGCCTCGATGGTCTCGGCGAGTTCCTCGGCGACCTTGTCGGCCGCCGAAAGCGCCGTCGGAAAATCGAATCCCGCGTGCGCAGCCCTGCGTCCGAGCTTGTGCGTGCGCATGAGCGCGGGCAGAGCACGCGGCACGTCATCGAGCAGGCTCCCGGGCGCACCGCCCGCGGACTCGCGCCGCTCCTCGGCCTTGAGCCGCTCCCAGAGGCGCGCCTGTTCGGCCGCGCCCCCCGGCGCCTGTCCGGCGAAGACGTGCGGATGACGCCGCTCGAGCTTGCGCGCGATCGACTCGGCGACCGCATCGAAATCGAAGTGTCCCGCCTCTCGGGCGATCTGTGCGTGGAAGACCACCTGGAACAGCAGGTCGCCGA
>JAGWPY010000119.1 GCA_028870275.1 Gammaproteobacteria bacterium
CGCCTCGAGCAACTGCGCTTCGCGGTGCTCGCGCTCGGCGACTCGAGCTACGAGAAATTCTGCGCAAGCGGCCGCGAGCTCGACGCACGACTCGAGACGCTCGGCGCCGTGCGTCTGCAGCCCCGTCTCGACTGCGATCTCGACTTCGATGCGCCGGCATCCCGATGGATCGAGGCGGTGGTCGACCGCCTCGCGTCGGAACGAACCGACGGCGTCGCACCCGGCAGCGCCCCCACCGGCGCCGAGGCGCGCGGCGGATCCCCGGTCGCGAGCGCGCATACCCGCAAGAATCCCTTCCCCGCACCCGTGCTCGCGAATGAGCGCCTGACCGCCGCGGGTTCGAGCAAGGACGTTCGCCACGTCGAATTGTCGATCGAGGGCGCGAACTTCCATTACGAGCCCGGAGACGCGCTCGGCGTGCTCGCCTTCAACCGGGAAGAGGACGTCGAGGCGGTGCTCGCGACCTTGCCGTACTCGCCGCAGACCGAAGTGCTCGACGAGACCGGTGCGGCATCCACGCTGCGCGAGGCCCTGGCACGACGCCAGCTGCGCGCGCCCCGTACCGGCGCATGGCTGGCCGAATGTGCGCCCGGACTGTCCGGAGCCGGGGGACTCGGCGCGAACGAGTGGCTCGCGAGGCTCCGTCCGCTCGCACCGCGCCTCTATTCCATCGCCTCCAGTCAGCGGCGCGTCGCCGACGAGGTGCACCTCGCGGTCTCGGTGGTCGAATACCACACCGCCCAGGGCAGCCGGCGAGGTCTGGTCTCCGGGGCGATCGCCGCATCGGCGGCAGAGGCGACCCTGCCGGTCTACCTGCACCGCAATCCGGGGTTCCGGCTCCCCGCGGACCCGACCGCGGCGGTGGTGATGATCGGACCCGGCACGGGCGTGGCACCGTTTCGCGCCTTCCTGCAGGAGCGGGAGGCGCTCGGCGCGTCGGGACGCAACTGGCTGTTCTTCGGCGATCGTTCGTTCGAGACGGACTTTCTCTACCAGAGCGAGTGGATCGACTGGCGCAAGCGCGGCCTGCTGACCCGCGTCGACGTCGCTTTCTCGCGTGACCGGGGCGAGAAGACCTACGTGCAGCACCGGCTCGCCGAACGCGGCGCCGAGCTGTGGAGCTGGCTCGAGGAAGGCGCCTCCCTCTACGTCTGCGGCGACGCCGAACGCATGGCGCCCGACGTGCATCGCACGCTGGTCGAACTGATCGCGCGCCACGGCCGGCTCGACGCGGAGGCCGCCGAGGAGCACCTGCTCGAGCTGCAACGCGCGCGCCGCTACCAGCGTGACGTCTACTGAGGGGGGCGGCCACCGTGAGCGACTCCTCGAACATCGACATCGAACGCAGCGCCGACCGCAGCCGTCCGGTCGCCGAGCTCCATCCGAACGAACGACTGAAGGACGAGAGCCGGCAACTGCGCGGCACGATCGCACAGGGACTCGCGGACCCGGTCACCGGCGCGATCCGCGATCCCGACACACAGCTCAGCAAATTCTTCGGAATCTATCAGCAGGACGACCGCGATCTTCGCGATGCGCGGCGGCGCGCACGTCTCGAGCCCCGCTACCAGTTCATGGTGCGCGTGCGCATGCCCGGCGGGGTGTGCAGCACTGCGCAATGGCTGGCGCTGGACGCGCTGGCGCGCGACACCGCGGACGGCTCGCTGCGACTGACGACCCGGCAGACGTTCCAGTTTCACGGGGTGCGCAAGCGCGACCTGAAGCGCCACGTGAAAGCGATCGCCGCGGCCGGACTCGACACGCTCGGCGCCTGCGGCGACGTGAACCGCAACGTGATCAGCGCCGCCAATCCCCTGCGTTCGCCCGCACACGCCGCGGCGAACGAACTCGCCCAGCGCATCGGCGCGCATCTGCTGCCGCGCACCGGCGCCTACCGCGAGATCTTCCTCGAGGAGGACGGGGTGCGGCCGGGGGACCCGGTCGCGGGCCCGGACGCGACGGGCGGCGAGGAGGAGCCGTTCTATGGGCGCACCTACCTGCCGCGCAAGTTCAAGATCGCGATCGCGGTGCCGCCGCAGAACGACGTCGACGTCTACGCCCACGACCTCGGCTACGTCGCGATCGTCGAGCGCGGCCACCTCGCCGGTTACGACGTGACGGTTGGCGGCGGCATGGGCATGACGCACGGCGCGACCGCGACCTTTCCGCGCGTCGCCGACGTGGTCGGCTTCTGCCGGCCCGAGGAGGCGCTCTCGGTCGCCGAGCACACGGTGGCGATCCAACGCGATTTCGGCCACCGCAAGGACCGCGCCCACGCGCGATTCAAGTACACGATCGAGGATCGGGGCCTGGACTGGTTTCGTGCGGAGCTTGCGCGGCGGATGGGCCGTCCGCTCGATCCGGCGCGGGGCTTTCGCTTCGAATCCACCGGCGATGAAAACGGCTGGCGCGAGGATTCCGCGGGACTCTGGCACTACACGCTGTTCGTCGAGAACGGCCGGGTGCGCGATCGTCCCGATCAACGCCTGATGAGCGCCTTGCGGGCGGTTGCCCGCGTCCATGGCGGCTCGTTCGCGCTCACCACCAACCAGAACCTGATCATCGCCGGAGTCGCGGCCGGCGAACGCGGCGCGATTGATGCGCTACTGCATGAACACGGCGTCGGCGAACGCCCCGGTCGGTCGGGCCTGCGGCTGAACTCGATCGCCTGCGTGGCCCTGCCGACCTGCGGCCTCGCGATGGCCGAGAGCGAACGCTACCTGCCGACCCTGCTCGATCGGCTGGAGCCGCTGCTCGCCGCGGCTTCGCTCACGCAAGCGCCGATCACGATTCGCATGAGCGGCTGTCCGAACGGCTGTTCCCGTCCCTACCTCGCCGAGATCGCCCTGGTCGGCAAGGCGCCCGGGCGGTACAACCTGTATCTCGGCGCCAGCGCACGCGGCGACCGGATGAGCGCGCTGTACCGCGAGAATCTCGACGAAGCGGCGATCCTGCAGCACCTTGGATCGCTGCTGCAACGGTACGCGTCGGAGCGGATCGGCGACGAACGGTTCGGCGATTTCACGGTGCGGATCGGCGCCGTGCCGGCGGTCGAGCGCTCGCGGGACTTCCAGCACCTGCGCGCCACCTGAATCCGGCACGGATCGGCTATACTGCGCGGCGAGCGGGCGGCCGGCGATGCCTCCGACCCGCGCCATCCGCCTGATCCTCGAAGTCATATGCTCGACACATGAACTGGGGCGTCGCCTACGCGCTCGGCGCCTACCTGCTCTGGGGCCTGTTCCCGCTCTATTTCAAGGCGCTGATCCGCGTCCCGCCCCTGCAGATCCTCGCCCACCGGATGGTCTGGTCGCTGGTGCTCCTGGTGCTCGTACTGGCGGTGCGACGCCACTTCGCCTGGCTGCGCGTCCTGCGCGAGCGGCCGCGGCTCATGCTGCGATTCGCGCTCAGCGCCATGCTGCTCTCCACCAACTGGGGCGTGTACATCTGGGCGATCAACTCCGGCCACGTCGTCGATGCGAGCCTCGGCTATTACATCAATCCGCTGATGAGCGTGGTCGTCGGCGCGCTCGTGCTCGCCGAACGACTGCGCCCCGCGCAATGGCTCGCGGTCGCCATCGCGGCCGCGGGCGTCGCCTGGCTCACCTGGGAGATCGGCCACCTGCCCTGGATCGCCCTCATCCTCGCGCTCAGCTTCTCGATCTACGGACTGCTGCGCAAGACCGCACCGCTCGGCTCGCTCGAGGGCCTCGCCCTGGAGACCTCGGTGCTACTGCCGATCGCGCTCGCCTATCTTGGCTGGGAGGGCGCTCACGGCCAGGACGCGTTTCTGCATGGCGGCCTCGGGCTGCGACTCATGCTGTTGGCGGCAGGTCCGGTCACCGCGATTCCGCTGCTGCTGTTCGCGTCCGCCGCGAGGCGCATACCGCTGTCCCTGCTCGGCATCCTGCAATACTCGATGCCGACCGTGGTCCTCGCGCTCGGCGTGTACCTCTATCACGAGCCGTTCCACCGTGGTCGCGCCATCGGATTCGGTCTGGTCTGGATCGGAGTGATCGTCTATCTGAGCGATGTACTGTGGCGGATGCGCGTGAACGCCGCCGCGGGCCGGGACGGCCCGTCGGCCCGTAGGTCCGAGTGAGGAGGACCTAGGCCGTCGCTTCGCAGCCGAACTCGGCCGCGGATGCGTACAGCCAGTCGAGCCAGCTCCCGGCGTAGCTGCGTGGCACGCCGAAGCGGAAGGTATTGCCGTCGTCCAAGCGATGCACCGACACCGTGACGTGGGCGACCATCGTGCTCGCGCAATCGTCCACCTTGAACGCGAGCGGATGCAGGTCGATCGGCAGCCCCTTGGCAAGCGCATCGCGCGAACGCGGACCATCGACGTCGAAATGGCGGGCTGCGCAGGACTGATCGATGACCGAGGCGGCGTCGCCGGCCACACCGCGCAAAGCGGCGATCCATCCCGGCCGATCGCGGGTCGCACGCACCTGCCAGCGCTGCGCGCCGGTGCGCAGGAACTGCAGGCCGTCGGCGCCGGCCGCGCGCCCGGGCGGCGGGAGGTCGATGCGATAGGCCGCGCCGATCGCGCCGCGGAGCGCCGCGATGCGCTCGTGTCCGGCCAGCAGATCGACCACCCCGTGGGCGATCCACTCGCGGATACGGACGCCGGCCTCAGCGCCGGGCGCGCCGATCCGCTGCGGACCTCGGCTCTCGCGCTCAGGCATGTACCCTCTCCCCATGTGGATCGACGAACACCGGATCGACCACTTCGGCCGGGTGCTCCTCGCCGCGCAACGGATCGCAGACGCGTACGCGCTCACCGATGCGCGCGCGTCCGCCTTTCAGGAAGCCGAGCCCGATCCAGCTGCGCAGGGTCGGCGAGTAGGCGGCCGAGGACACGTACCCCTGGTCGTGCGCGGCCTCGAGCGGCGCCCCGGCTGCGAACAGGTGCGCGCCGCCTCGCAGTCGGCCCTCGCGGCCGAGTGCCCGCAGACCCACCAGACGCGGCCGCGACGGATCCGCGAGGCCTGAGCGCCGCGCGAGTACCGCGCCGACGTAATCCTTGCGCGTCGAGAGCATCCGCTCGAGCCCGAGGTCACCCGCGGTCGTCTGGCCGTTGATCTCGGCGCCGGCGACATGCCCCTTCTCGATGCGCAGCACGCCGAGCGCCTCGAGCCCGTAGGGTGCCACGCCGAGCGGCTGCCCTGCCTGCATCAGCCGTTCGACCACCGACCGCGCGGCCCCGGAGGGCACGGCCAGTTCGTAGGCGAGTTCGCCCGAAAAGGAGATCCGGAACAGCCTGGCGGGCGTGCCGTCGGCGAGGGCGATCTCCGCGGCCGCGAGGTACGGGAAGGACGAATTCGCCAGATCGACTCTCGGATCGACGACCGCGCGCAGCAACGCACGCGAGCGGGGCCCGGCGATCGCGAACTGCGACCAGTGCTCGTCGACCGCGGCGAAGCGCAGATCGAGTCCGGGCCAGAGCACCTGGTGACAATACTGCAGGTGCCGGTAGACCGAGGCGGCGTTCGCCGTCGTGGTCGTGAGGAGGTAATGCCGCGCGCCGAGCCGCGACACCGTGCCATCGTCGAGCACGAAACCGTCCTCGCGCAGCATGAGTCCATAGCGCGCGCGGCCGACCGCGAGCGTACGCCAGCCGTTCGCGTAGACGCGCTCGAGGAATTCGAGCGCATCCGGTCCCTGCAGATCGATCTTGCCGAGGGTCGAGACGTCGCAGAGACCGACGGCGTTGCGCACCGTGTCGACTTCGCGGCAGACCGCGGGGAGCCAGTCGGTCTCGCCGGGGCGCGGAAAATACTGGGCGCGCAGCCAGGGGCCGGATTCGATGAACACCGCGCCCATCGCCTCGGCCCAACCGTGCGCCGCGGTGAGGCGCCTCGGCCGGAAGTGGGTGCCGCGATGCGCCCCGGCCAGCGCGCCCAGAGCGACCGGCACGCAGGGAGGTCGGAAGGTCGTGCTCACGGTCGCGGCGAACGGCCGGCCGGTCACGGCCGAGAGCACCGCGAGACCGTTCACGGCCGAGGTCTTGCCCTGATCGGTCGCCATGCCGAGCGTCGTGTAACGCTTGGCGTGCTCGCTCGACTCGAATCCCTCGCGCACCGCGAGTTCGAGATCCCGGTCGGTCACATCGTTCTGCAGGTCGACGAAACTGCGCGCACGCATGGCGGGCGCGCGCATCGGCCCGGCCTGAGCCGCCGGTTCGTCCTCGCTTCGTGGCCATGCGCAATCGACCCGCCGCCGGCCGCTCGCCACGGCCGCCTCGGCCCCGGCGTTTGCGCCGCTCGCGAGCGCCGCGCCCAGACCGAATGCACCACAGACCGCGCCGGCGCCGCTCATCCCCGCGGGCCAGTCGCCGGGCAGGAAGCACTGCGCCGCGCCGTCCCAGCGCGGGCGCGCGCCGAGATGGGTGGCGAGTTGCAGCGCCGGCATCCAGCCTGCCGAGGTCGCGATCCCATCGCAGTCGATGCGGCGCAGTCCGCCGTCGGCGAGCGCGATCTCGATCCCGCGCACTTCCCGCCTGCCGCAGGCCCGCAGCGGCCGGCCATTGATCACTTCGACGCCCTCGGGGGCGCGCAGGCCCTTGCCGCGCGCATCCGGCGGTCGCGCATCGACGATGGCCGCGATCTCCACGCCGGCGGCGCGCAGATCCCGTGCCGCCGCCCAGCCGGCGTCCGCATGGCCCGCGATCACCAGGCGGCGCGCCACGCGCACGGCGTAGCGGTTCGCGTAGGCGCGCGCCGCACCGGCCAGCATCACACCGGGCCGATCGTTGTCGGCGAACGCGAGCGGCTGCTCGATCGCCCCGCTGGCGAGCACGCAGCGGCGTGCGACGATGCGCCAGAGACGCTGACGGGGTTGGAACGGCGCGGGCTGCGGCAGGTGGTCGGCGACGCGCTCGAGCGCCGCGTACACCCCGCCGTCGTAGACTCCGAGCGCCGTGGTGCGCAACTTAACACGTACGTTCGGCGAGGCCTCGAGTTCGGCGAGCGCGTCCGCGACCCACTCGAGCGCCGGCCGGCCGCCGAGCCGATGTTGCTCGGCGAGCAGCCGGCCACCGGCGAGGAAATCCGCCTCGACGAGCCACACGCGCGCACCGCCACGGGCCGCGGCGAGCGCGGCCGCGAGCCCGGCCGGTCCGGCCCCGATCACCAGCACGTCGCAGAACGCGTAGGCCTTCTCATAGTGATCCGGATCGGCGAGTCCCGCGGCGCGTCCGAGCCCGGCGGCACGACGGATCGCCGGCTCGTAGAGCTTCTCCCAGAAGGCCGCCGGCCACATGAACGTCTTGTAGTAGAAGCCCGCGCCGAGAAGGCCGGAGAACCACTGGTTCGCCGCGCGCAGATCGAACGAGAGCGAGGGCCAGCGATTCTGGCTGCGGGCCTCGAGTCCATCGAACAGTTCGACCGTGGTCGCAGCGGTATTCGGTTCGCGGCGGGCGCCGCCGCGCAGCTCGACGAGCGCGTTCGGCTCCTCGGGACCCGCGCTCAGCACGCCGCGGCGCCGGTGGTACTTGAACGAGCGCCCGAACAGGCGCACGCCACTCGCGAGCAGCGCCGAGGCGAGCGTGTCGCCGGCGTGACCGCGGTATGCGCGGCCGTCGAACGAGAACCGGAGGTCCGTGCCACGATCGATCCGGCCCCCTTCGGCAAGCCGCCACGTAGGGGAAGCGTTCATGGTGCGCCGCCCGCCTCATCGTCGGCCGGTGGTCGCAGCGCGCGCACGGCGCCGATGACGTGGTTGCGCGTGTCGCGCTCGACCAGCAGCCAGCACTCGCAGCCGGCGGCGTGATACCAGAGTTCGCGCTGCGTACCCAGGGGATTCGCGCGCAGATAGACGTAGTCGTGAAA
>JAGWPY010000120.1 GCA_028870275.1 Gammaproteobacteria bacterium
CGAGCGCCGCGCGGTCGCGCGCCAGGACGACGACCGCGTTCTCCGGGCTGACCGACGGCGTCGACACCCGGGTCGCCTGCGGCGGCGCGGCTGCGCAGCCGACGAGCAGCAGCGCGGAAACGGCAGCGGCACGCACAGAGAGGCTCATCACGACACCCGAAACCTCGAGACGACGACCGCGACGATTCGGCCGCTCTCGCCAAAACAACGGACGTCCCCGAATTGCGTTGACGAACCGCCGTACTCCACCCCGCGACGCAAGCGCGATTCACTCGCCGTTCGTCGCGCGGTCAACCGAATATGCCCCGCGCCGTTCTCCACCGCAACGATGTCCGCCGCAAGCGGCCCATCGGCCGGATCGGCCTTTCATCAATCGACCTTGGGAGTAACGCAAACATGGTTTCGAAGTTAGCGAAAGTCGTCTGGATCGCCGTGGGGGCGACCAGCCTCGCGGCCTGCGGCGGCGGATCGAGCGGCATGGCCTCCAATGGCGGACCGACCGGCGGCACGCCGCAGAATGCCGTGGTTTCCGTACTGCTCAGCGACGCCTCGAGCGAAGACTGGGCGACGATCGGCGTCAAAGTACTGTCGATCGCGCTGGTGCCGCAGGGCGGTGGCGCCAACGTCAACGTCTACAACGCGCCCGCGACCCCGCCGATGGTCAACCTCGCCCAGTTGGATCAACTCGGCGAGCTGCTCGGCAATGCCACCATTCCCGCCGGCACCTACACGGGCGCCGTCATCACGCTGAGCGCGAATCCTGGCGACGTCGTGCTCACGGCCGCGGCCGATCCGCAGTCGGGGTTCGCGGGCACGCCGGGCGCGACGATTCCGGCGGATCAGATCGAAATCCAGCACGTCGTGGGTACCTCGCCGAACGCGACGGTCGCCACGAACCTGAGTTTCGATACGCCGCTCACGGTCAATGCGAACCAGAACAATCAGCTCGACCTCGAGTTCGACCTCGCCAACCCCGCCTTCATCGTCCAGCACGTGGTCGCAGGCACCGGGAGCACGCTCTGGGCCGTGAATTTCAGCGGCCCGATCCGCCGGCATCCGCTGCGCGACGCGCGGCGGCTGGTCCTGCGGGAGATGTATGGCGACGTCACCGCGGTCGCCACCGACTTCGGATCGCTGACGATCGACCGCGAATTCCCCACCGAACCGGCCGCAAACCCGGAGACGGCGGTGCCGACGACCGATGCGCTCAACATACTCGCCGATGCGACCAACGGCACGATCTTCTATGACGTCGATGCCAAGACCCACACGGTGATCAAGGATTTCTCCTCGCTCGCCTCGCTGGTCGGCAAACAGTTGCGGATCACCGCCCGCTATCAACAGGACGGCACGCTGGTCGCCGTGCGCATCTGGGCCAGCAGTCAGTTCAACAACGTCTGGCTGAGCCCGGAAGGACACGTGCTGCACGTCGATCCGAACACCGACGTGGTCACGGTGCAGAACGAGGACGGCAAGGGCGTTCCGGTCGTCGTCGACGCCAACACCCAATTCTTCTTTCGTCAGCCCTGGAATCCCGCCGCGGACGGCACGCCGATCGCGACCGGCACCTCCTTCCTCGCCAATGGCGATCTGGTGCGCGGATTCAAGGTGCACGTGAACCTGGTCGATCCGCTCGCGACGCCCCTGGTCGCGCAGTCGATCGACATCGAGACGGCGGTCTACGCAGGCGCCATCTCCGCGCCGGGTTCGAGTGGATTCACCTACACCCGCCAGTTCGCCACCAGCACGGATGATTACACGTTCACGATACCCTATGTCTCGAGCAACACCGCCAACGGTTCCGACGCGAGCGGCAACCCGATCAGCGGCTTCAAATGGTGGAATTTCGCCTATCCGACCCTGCTCGACAGCGGAGCGAACGCGATCGGCGACTTCGTCGCCGCGACCGGTGGCAGCGTCGACTTCGGCGGTACCGTCGGCGCGTTGAGCGCTCGCGGCGCGAGCTATGCGGTGTGGAACGATCCGGCCAACCCGAATGGCTGGGCGGCGCCCGCCGCGGTCCTGACCCCGTCGCGCCTGCCGCTCGGCGCGGTCGCCACCGGGCTCTCGAATGGACAGTTCACGATGACCGTGAGCGGCGGCGCGACCGCGGCGACCATTGACGTCGGCACGAGCGCGGGCGCCGCGACTCTGGTCTATCAGGTGGACCGCTCGGGCGGGGTCGTCACGGTCAGTCCGGTCGACGTGACCACGGCCGCCGGGCTCACCACGCTCGGCAACGCGCTGACCGCGGGCACCAAGGTGCGGGTCTACGGCATTCCTCAGGCCGACGGTACCTTGAAGGCCTACGTGCTCAACTACTTCACCGGCACCGAGCCGACCAACTGAGCGTAAGCCCGGGGGCACGCCGCGCGGGACCTTAGGGTCCCGCGCGGCGGTTCCGGAAACCCAAGCCCACGCTCACTTTCCCCGGTTCCTTCGAGGCAGGAAGCGCAGCGCGATTCGGACGATGGCAGGCATCGTGGTCGGCCGCAACAGCCGCGAGTCGTAGCCGGAGAATCGCCGGTCGTTCTCCCGCAGACAGATCTCCAGCAGTTCGCGCAGGTCGATGTCGGTGGCGGCCACCGATTGCGCCCCGCTCACCGTGAAATTATTGTCCTGCCGGTGCTCGTTGCCGTCGGCGTCCAGGCTTCGGGCAAGCCCGATGCGCTCCCACGCCAGGAACGACCAGACGCGCACGACCTTGAGCTCGAAGCCGATCCGTCGCCACCACGACAACCTGGCCCGGTGCCACGCGACCCAGTTGGCGAACAGCAGGATGTGCCGCGTCTCTTCCTGGATGACCGGTTCGAAGGTCTCGATCAGTTCGGGCGGGAAAAGTCCGGAGCGGCGCGCGACCTCGAACAGGCCGAAAGCGAAGAAACTGTCGACGCATTCGCTGTATCCGGTCACCAGATAGGCCCACTCGGCATCGCGCGGCAGCGCGTATGGGGCCTCGCTGACCAGCGGTATGCCGTAGGCTGCCACCATGCGCGAGAGAACTTCCCTGTGACGGCTTTCCTCCCAGGCATTGAGGGCGAGCGCGGCGCGCATCTGTGGATCGGCGACCGTGCGCGCATACGCGGCCATGCGTAGACGGGCCTTGCCTTCGGTTTGCACGGCGATGTCCCAGACCGGCAAGGCGACGATTCTTGCCAGTACCTGCGGCTCGAGCTTCGGCCAGTCGAGCACGGAAGGTCGATAGGGATTGAAGGTCGCGAGGAACATCCGACAGGTCTCGCGCTTGTGCGTCTCGCTACCCGTCTTCCAGAGCTCGGTCTCCGCGCTCTGCCAGACACGCATGCGTCGATCGGCGTCGGCCAGTTCCTCCACGGTCGGCCGCTCCCGCGGCAGGACCGGAGCGCGGAAGCCGTCGACGAGCCGTTCCGCGTCGAAATCATCGCCGATCAGAGCTGACATCATCCGCGCGTCGGTCCTTGGGAGTTACCCACGACTTACACTACGATATGAACGCGTTTCAATCATGCTGCGGAGCATCGATGCCGATCCTTACCACCCCGAGCGGCGCCGTCGCGCTGCGTCCGACGCAGGAGCCGAATCATGATCGTGGCGGCGGCGCCCGCACGACCCCTCTGGTGAGTCCCGCAATCGGCGCACAGGGCTTCCTGAACGGCATCACCGACTTCGCCCCGCGCGCCGCGATTCCGTTTCACAGCCACAATTGCGAAGAGAGCGTGCTCGTACTCGAGGGCGAGGCGATCCTGGAGATCGACGGCGAGCAGATCGCGCTCGGCACCCTGGACACGACCTTCATTCCCGCACGGGTGTCGCACCGCTTCCGCAACGCCTCGGACAGCGCGAACCTGCGCATCTTCTGGACCTACGCTCGTGCCGACGCGACCCGCACGCTGACCGATTCCGGAGAGACCAGGCCGATCGCATCGGAACGCGCGCGATGATCCGCCTGCTCGCGAACGCCGCACCGCGCGCCAGGTCGACCGTCAATACACCTCGAACAGGCCGGCCGCCCCCATGCCGCCGCCGATGCACATGGTCACGACGACGTGACGCGCGCCGCACCGCTTGCCCGCGAGCAGCGCATGTCCGACCAGCCTTTGTCCGCTCATGCCGTAGGGGTGACCGACCGCGATCGCGCCGCCGTCGACATTGAGCCGCTCGTCCGGAATGCCGAGCGCGTCGCGGCAGTACAGGACCTGCACCGCGAACGCCTCGTTCAGTTCCCACAGACCGACGTCCTCGATCGCCACGCCGGTCCTCGAGAGCAGCTTCGGCACGGCGAACACCGGCCCTATGCCCATGACTTCCGGTTCGCAACCGGCGACCGCGAATCCCCTGAATGCGCCGAGCGGTTGCAGACCGCGTCGGGCCGCCTCGCGCTCGCTCATGAGCACGCAGGCGCCGGCCCCGTCGGAGAACTGGCTGGCGTTGCCCGCCGCCACGACCCCGCCGGGCAAGGCCGGCTTCAGCCGAGCCAGGGCTTCGACCGTCGTTCCTGCCCGCAATCCCTCGTCGACCGAGACCGTGACCTCGCGCCGCATGAGTCTGTTGCTGCCGGGCTCGATCACGCCCGCGGTCACCTCGATTGCGGCAATCTCCTCGGCGAAGTGGCCCGCTTCCTGCGCGGCACAGGCCCTCTGCTGGCTGCGGGCGCCGTACTCGTCCATTCGTTCCCGCGCGATCGCGAAGCGCCTCGCGACCTCCTCGGCGGTCTGCAGCATGTTCCAATAGATTCCCGGCGCATGCCGCTCGAGCCAGGGCTCCTCGAGAAAATGGGTGTTGAGTTCCTGCTGCACGACCGAGATCGCCTCGACGCCGCCGGCGACGAAGATCTCGCCCTCGCCGGCCATGATGCGCTGCGCGGCGAGTGCGATCGTCTGCAGTCCGGAGGAGCAGAAGCGATTGACCGTTGCGCCCGGAACGCTCGGCGGGCAGCCCGCGCGCAGGGCGATCTGCCGGGCGATATTGCCGCCGGTCGCGCCCTCGGGCAGCGCGCAACCCATCAGCACGTCCTCGACCTCGGCCGGCTCGACCCCGGCTCGCGTCAGCGCGGCCCGCACCACGTGCCCTCCGAGCGTCGCGCCGTGTGTGAGGTTGAATGCGCCGCGCCAGGATTTGGCGAGCGGCGTGCGGGCGGTCGAGACGATGACGGCGTCGCGGCTCATGAACGCACTCCGGTCGAACCAAACGTTTGCCCCGTAGCGGCCAGGCGCGCAAGCATCGGCGCCGGCGTCCAGAACGCGGGATCGCCGTGCGGATTGCGGGCGAATTCAGCCATCCGGTGCACCACACCGAACAGCCCGACCGAATCGGCGTGGCACATCGGACCGCCGCGCCATGGCGGAAATCCATAGCCGTACACATAGACGACGTCGATGTCGGAGGACTTGTTCGCGACTCCCTCCTCGAGGATCTTCGCGGCCTCGTTGACCAGGGCGTAGACCAGCCGATCGACGATCTCGGCGTCGGCGATCGAGCGCGCGCCCAGACCGAGCCCGGCACGATGCTCGGCAAGCATCCGCTCGACGACGGGAGATGGATGGGCATTGCGGTCGCCGGGACGGTAATCGTACCAGCCGGCGCCGGTCTTCTGGCCGAAGCGGCCGAGTTCGCAGAGACGGTCGGCGACCCTGGAGTAGACCATCATCGGCCGTGCCACGTAGCGGCGCTTGCGGATGTGCCAGCCGATGTCGTTGCCGGCGAGATCGCTCATGCGGAACGGCCCCATCGCGAAGCCGAACGCCTCGATCGCCGCGTCGATCTGTGTCGGGCTCGCGCCCTCGTCGATCAGGAACAGCGCCTGGCGCAGATATTGTTCGAGCATGCGATTGCCGATGAAGCCGTCGCACACACCGGACACGACCGCGGTCTTGCCCAGCTTGCGCGAGAGCCGCATCACGGTCGCGAGCACGTCCTTGCCCGTGGCGCGGCCGCGCACGACCTCGAGCAGCTTCATGACGTTCGCCGGGCTGAAGAAATGCATGCCGATCACATCGGCGGGACGAGCGGTCGACGCGGCGATCTCGTCGAGATCGAGCGTCGAAGTATTGGACGCGAGGATCGCGCCGCGATGCGCGATCGAGTCCAGTCGGCCGAACACCTGCCGCTTGACCTCCATGTCCTCGAACACCGCCTCGATCAGCAGATCGCAATCGGCGAGGTCCTCGTAGCGCAGTGTCGGCGAGAGCAGCACGGCGCGGGAGGCTGCGTCCTCGGCCTTCAGCCGCCCCTTCTTCACTTGAGCCTGAAAGATCTCGCCGATGCGCGCGACGCCGTGGTCGAGCGCGTCCTGACCGAGCTCGAGCAGGCGCACCGGCAGACCCGCATTGAGGAAATTGATCGCGATCCCGGTGCCCATGGTGCCGCCGCCGATCACCGCGACGCGATCGACCGACCTGATCGGCGTGGAGTCGGCCACGTCCGGGATCTTCGCGGCCGCGCGTTCGGCGAAGAACAAATGCCGCAGAGCGACCGACACCGGACCGAACATCAATTCGGCGAACAGCTTGCGCTCGTTCGCCATGCCGTTCTCGAAGTCCTTCGTGGCGGACTGCTCGACCGCGTCGACGATGGCGAGCGGAGCTGGATAATGCGCGAAACCGCTGCGTATCGAGTTGCGCGCAAACCCGAGGAAGGCATCCAGTGCCGGTTCCTTGACGCGGCGATCGCGCACGCGCGGCGGCGCGGCTCCGCCCAGCTCCTGCGATTTGCGCCCGGCGAGGGCGACTGCGGCGGGCACCGCCGCGCCCTTGACCAGTTCGTCGAGCAAAGGCGTCCCGCGAAAGAGCGCTGCATCGATCGGCGCGCCCGCGAGGATCAGGTTCAGTGCGTGCTCCACGCCGATCAATCGCGGCAGCCGCTGCGTGCCGCCCGCGCCGGGCAGCAGGCCAAGCTTGACCTCGGGCAATCCCAGCTTCGCGCCAGCGCCGGCGACGCGGTAGTGGCAGCCGAGCGCGAGCTCGAAGCCTCCGCCGAGGCAGTTGCCTTCGATCGCGGCGACCACCGGTTTGCGGCTCGATTCGACCAGCGCGATCAGTTCGCGCAGGTTCGGCGAAGCGAGCGCAGCCGGCGTACCGAACTCCTTGATATCGGCGCCGGCGGAGAACAGACCGTTGGCGCCCGCGATGACGATCGCCGTGACCGCCTCGTCGGCGATCGCCGCGTCGATCGCGGCGGCCAGATCCCGTCGCGTCGCGGACCCGAGACTGTTGACCGGCGGTTCGCCGAACGTAATGACCGCGACCGGACCTTCCGCTACCGTGACTACGGGCATCCCGATGCTCCTTCTGAACTCGCCACCAGCCGCAGGCCGCGCGAATCGAGGATCTCGATCCGTTCCCGGCCGAGCTGCAACAGACCGGCGTCCTCGAACCGATTGAGGATTCGCGTGACGATCTCGCGGACCGTGCCGAGTTCACTCGCGATGCGCTGATGGGTCGTCTGCAGGACGCGCCCCTGGCCGAGCAGGAACCCCGCCAGGCGCTGATCGAGCGATTGGAACGCGAGTGAGTCGACCAGGGTGATCAGCTCCGCGAGACGCTGTCCGAACACCTCGAAGACGAATCGGCGGAACGGCGCATGGCCCGTCAGGCGCTCGAACGTCGCCGGCGCAAGCGAGACGACCAGCGATGCGGACACGGCCTCGCCGGTAGCCGCCATCGTGCCGCCGGCGATCATGCCGTTCGCCGAGAACAGGCAAACCTCGCCGGGAAGTACACGATACAGTTCCACCGTGCGTCCTGCGGGCGAGCGGCGTGAAACACGGATCGCCCCGCTCATCACCAGCGGAAAGCCACGGCAGGCATCACCTTCCCGGAACACCGTCGAGTGCGCCGGAACCTCGTACCACTGCGCTTCGTGCTCGAGACAGCCGGCCATCTCCTCGGGTCCTAGCCCTTCGAGACAGGGGTAGCGCGCGACGATTTCGGCGACTCTGGGTTTGGCGGAGTGGCTCATGGCGGTGGACGACAGGCTCCGGTCCGCGTCGCCGCAACGCGGACACGCGATGGCGGCATTGTCCACCGAACCCGCTTTCTCCGCCACCGCGGCGCGCGCGCCGCCGGTCGATCAGCCGCGCGGCGCCTTGGTCATGGGACAGGTACGGATGCCGAACAGCAGATACGCCGGACAGAAGCGAAATACGCCGGTGAGCAGCGGTATGACTCCGATATAGCCCCACCAGCCGATGCGCCCCGTCGCGGCCAGAGCGATCAATGCGAGGCCCGCCAGGATACGGATCACGCGATCCGTGGTACCGACATTCAGGTTCATGAGATCAGTCCTCCCTGCGTTGAGCGACTCCAGCCCCGGTGCCGGAAGATCGCCGAGGAAGGGTAGCGTACCGCCCGCAGGGTGTCGGTGACCGGAGTTACAGAAGGCCGCCTAGACTTCGGCCCACTCGCGCATCAGGTTATGGTAGAGCGCCGTCAGCTCCAGCGCCGCGCCATGCTCCGGCACGTCCCGACGCAAGCGCTGAATGTTCTGGTCCAGATCGAACAACATTCGGCGTCGCGCGTCCTCGCGGACCATGCTCTGGATCCAGAAGAACGCGGCGATGCGGGTACCGCGTGTGACCGGTCGTACCTGATGCACGCTGCTCGCCGGATACAACACCAGGTGGCCCGCAGGCCATTTGACCGAATGCGAACCATACGTATCCTCGATCAGCAGTTCGCCCCCGTCATATTCGTCCGGTTCACAGAGAAACAGCGTCGCCGAGACGTCGGTGCGGATTCGCCCCGCCCCGTCATTCGCCGAGCGGATGCTGCCATCGATATGCGGGCCGTAGGACTGGCCCACCGAATAGCGGTTGAAGATCGGCGGGACGATCTTCGCCGGCAGCGCCCCGGAGACGAATAGCGGGTTTTGCTCGAGCGCCCCCTGGATGAGTCGGCCGAGCCGAGCCGCGACCGGGTGGTCCTCGCGGATCTGGTCGTTGTGCTTCACGGACATCGACAGATGGCCGGCCGTCGCACGCCCATCGATCCAGTCGATCTCGGCGAGCGAGCGCCGGCATTGCGCGACCTGCTCAGCCGACAGCGCTCCGGGGATCTGCAGCAGCATGGTTCAGTATCGTACCGCGACCGACAGGCGCGCCGTGAAACCCTCCGCCGGGATCAGATGCACCGGATGCACTTCGGCGAAATAGTACCGGTTCGCGAGATTGTCGAGATTCAGCCGTGCGACCAGATGGGGCGAGAAGCGGTACTTCGCCATCGCGTTCCAGACGACATAGCCGGGCGCGACCAGGTAGGCGGCGGCCGTGTCCTGGCCGAGCTGGCTGGAGGCCTGCAGCCCGCCGAAGCCGATTTCGAGCGGCCGCGAAGCCTGGTACTCGAGCCAGAGCGAGGAGGCGTTGCGCGGCGCGTTGGTGAGCGGTGCGCCGAGCAAAGGTCCTTTCGGCGTCGTTCGCACCACGCGGCTGTCTAAGTAGGTGTAGCTCGCCTCGATCTTCCAGCGTGGCGACAGATGCCCGGTCGCCGACAGCTGCGCGCCGTCGACCCGTTGGTCACCGCCGAGCACGTCGAATTCCGGATTGGTCTGGTCTGGCACCCGCGCGTTGTTCATCTCCATGCGGAAAATGGCTCCCGTCACCAGCAGGCGATCGTCCGGCCGCTGCCACTTGCTGCCGATCTCGTACGTCCGGGTCTTCTCCGGATCCAGGTTCAGGTTCGCCTGTCCGAGCGTGCGGCCGGCGGAGACGAGCGAGGCGATGCCCTCGGCCGAGGGGTCGAACGATGTGCCGGTCATCGCATACACGCTCGAATCACCGCTCGGTTTGTAAACGATCGCCGCGCGATAACTGAAAATCCGATTGACCTGATCGGCGGCCGTGGCCGAACTCACCGCGCCGGTCGAGTCGAAATGGGTGCTCGTGTAGGGAGCATCGAACAGATCCTCGCGAAGCCCGCCCATGACCTGCCATCGACTCCATTGCAGCGTGTCGAGCAGGTAGACTCCGGCTGTCTTGGCGACCGTATGCGTGACCAGCGCCGTGTAGCTCTGCGCCACCGAATAGGGCTGCAGGGTCGGTTGGGCGAGATTGGTGCCGGGCACGCCGACGTCGTTGTAATAGGTGGTGTGCGGCGCCTCTCGACCGAGTTCGATACCGCCGACCAGCGCATGCGCGACCGGACCGCTGGAGAAATGCACGGTCAGATCGGTCTGATCGTCCCAGAACGCGGACGCCCCGCTGCCCTGAAAGGCCGGAAAGGCGTTGCGCGCGACGGTGATCGCGCTCGCCGGCGTACCGACGGCGATGCCCTTCGGCACATCCGCCTCGGTCATGCGGTACTGCCGGCGGTCGTTCGAATAGCGCAGTTGCGAACTGAGCTCGACCTTCGCGCTGAAGTCGTGCTCGAGGCGCGCGGTCAGGATGTCGACCGTGGAGTCCAGATAGTCGCTCGAGAACCCGTAGAAATTTCCCCGCCGAACCGGCGCCGGGCGTCCGTACAGCCAGGGGATGCCGAGATCCGGTACCTCGTGGCTGGTCTGATGGAAGTATTTGACCTCCAGGCGCGTCGGCGTGCCGAGTCCGAGAGCGAAGCTCGGCGCAACGCCCCAGCGCTGGCCGTGGATCACGTCGCGGTCGGCCACGCCATAGTGCTGCCCCATCAGATTCAACCGGTACGCCGCGCCCGCTCCAAGCGAGGCGATCGGTGCGTCCGCGTCCAGGGTGACCCGCTGCAGATCGTCGCTACCAACGGTTGCGGTCCCTGCGAGCAGCGGCGTGAGAGTCGGCGACTTGCTCACCTGATTGATCACGCCGCCGGTCGATCCATGACCGAACAGGATCGAGGCGGGCCCTTCCAGCACGACCACCTGTTCATCGTCGAAGGGATCGCGGTAATAGGACCCGAAGTCCCGCTGGCCGTCGACGAACAGGTCGTCGCGGGCGGGAAATCC
>JAGWPY010000121.1 GCA_028870275.1 Gammaproteobacteria bacterium
CCCGCTCGGGGCGCGGCCGGTGGCGCCGCCGCCGCGTGGCGGCGCGCCGCCTGCACGATCGGGTTCTCGCTCTGATCCACCGGCACTTCCGGGGCCAGGACCGGCGAGACCTCGGTCGCGAGCGGATTCGGCGGACCGGTCTCGGTCGATCCGACCGTGGTCGGAGCGCTCGGCGCCGGCGGAGCGAGCGACCGCGTGCCCGAGGATCGCGGCAGGGTCGGTGCCGTCGCCGCGGGCCCCGCCGCGGGTTCTTCGGGTCGCGTCGGCGCCGGCCGGTGCAGAAGGATCGCGCCGACGACCGCGAGGTTGGCGGCGAACAGGGCGAGCAGTGCGATCACCCAGCGCGGCGTCGAAGCGCGTGCCGGGGCGAAAGAGGACTCGAGCAGACCCGGAGTCGCCTGGCGCTGGCGCTCACTCTCCGATTTCTTCAGTGCATCGAGTATGAACGACACCGAAATTCTCCCCCGCGTCCGGCCGGCCTCTAGCCGCCGGTTCGGACGATCGGCTGCAGTCGCGGCGAGCCGGGCTCGGCGAGTTCGGCGTCGAGCACGACCTGAGTCTGCACGCCGGCGATGCCGTCCACCGGCAGCCCGTGCGCGCGCTGGAAAGCGGCGACCGCAAGCGTGAGCGCATGATCGTACACGTCCGCGGCGCGCGGGTCGCTCGCGGTGCGGTCGAGCGCCGCGAGACTGCGTCTGAGACCACGAACCTGCGCGCCGCGCGTGCCTTCGGCGAGTACGCGCACATGCGCGCTCTTCGGCCGCCAGAGCACGGTGAATCGTCCGAACCAGGCCCTCGAGAGCGCCGCGATCGGCCAGCTCCTGGACTGCCCGCCGGCTGCGAGCGTCGCCTGTTGGTCCGACAGGGCGGTCAGCAGCACCGGATGACTGCGGCCATGATCATCCGTGAGCGCCAGGATCGCCGGACGGTCGAGTGTCTGCAGTTCCGCGAAGGAACCGCTCTGCTCGAAGCAGGCGAGTCCCGACCGGGTCGCCGCCACACAGGGTGGTTCGCCGCCCGGCGGCGGGGCGCCCCAGAGCGCGAACAGCCTCGCGAAGGCGTCTTGCCCCTGATCGTCGGCCGGCAGCGCATCGAGCCAGCGAGCGAGCGCCGCCGCATCGGCGACGGCCGCCACCCGGGCCTGCGGGGCGATGCCGGTCGCCGCGAGCGAGGCCGCGGGTGTTGCGATCTTCGCGACCCGGCCGGCCGGGAGCGGCATCGCTACGGTTCGCGCCGGGCCCTTTCGGACGGCGGTTGCCGGCAGGGCCGCCACCGTGCGGGCGACCGTCCCGCGCGGCGCTTCCACGATCCACCAGCGCCAACCCAGGGAAAGGGCCGCGGCCAGCATGGCCGTCGCCCCCGCGGCCGCGATCCATCCGGCCCAGGGCGGCGGTATCCAGCGGCCATAGACCTCGCCCGCGGCACGTCGCACCAGTCCCGCGCCAATCCTGTGGAGGTCGCGCGTGTAGGCGCCGAGCAGGGCGCGGTCGCAGCAGACGTTGATCACCCGCGGAATGCCCCGCGACAGGCGATGCACCTCGCGCAGCGCGGCGGGGCTGAAGATGTCGGCGGAGGCGCCCGCGACGCGCAGCCGGTGATTCACGTAGTGCCGCGTCTCGTCGCGGCCGAGCGGCGCGAGATGGTAGCGACCGGTCACCCGCTGGGCGAGCTGACGCAGCTCCGTGCGCTCGAGCAGATCGCGCAATTCCGGCTGGCCGATCAGCAGGATCTGCAGCAGTTTCTGCGTCGGGGTCTCCAGATTGGTGAGCAGACGCACCTGTTCGAGCACTTCCGGCGAGAGGTTCTGCGCCTCATCGACGATCAGGATCACGCGCCGCCCGGCGGCGTGCGCGGCGAGCAGGCGGCGGTTGAGGACGTCGACGAGCCGCTTGATGCTGCCGGCGTCCCCGGCCGCGACCGCCACCCCGAGCTCCTCGCAGATGCTGTGGAGGAATTCCGCCGGCGAGACCCGCGGATTGAGGATCACGGCGACCTCCGCCTGCGGAGGAATCCGTGCGAGCAGGGCCCGTACGACCGTGGTCTTGCCGGTGCCGACCTCGCCGGTGAGCTGTACGAATCCACCACCCTCCGTGATGCCGTACAGCAGATGGGCGAGCGCTTCCGCATGCCGGGCGCTCTGGTACAGGTAGCGCGGGTCCGGTGTGATCGCGAACGGCCTCTCGCTCAGGCCGAAGTGGCTCGTGTACATGGCGATTGCCGATGATAGCAAGCCCGCGCAGGCCGGGCGGTGTGGCCGCGCTTCCTCAGGGGTCGTCGCGACGGATGTGGCTCGCGCGGATCAGCAGCTCGTTGCCGAATCGACGCCTGACCTCGTCGACCGCGGCGTCGATGCGCGAGTCCTTCGCCGGCCCGGGCTCGAACAGGTCCGGCTGCGGCAGGGGCTGCAGCGCGCCGACCGACACGCCGAGCAGGCGCACCGCGGCGCGCGGGTGTTCGCGCAGCCAGGCTTCGAGGAGATCCGAGGCGATGCGCCAGAGACGCGCGGTATCCTGGGCGGCGGGTTCGAACGAGCGCTGCCGCGTACTGGTCGCGAAACTGCCGAGCCGCACCTTGATGCTCAATTGCGCGGCCGCGAGCCCCGACGCCCGCAGCCGTGAGGCGGTACGATCGAGCAGCCTGGAGAGTTCGTGTCGGATCGTGGACTTGTCGTGCAGATCCGTCTCGAAGGTGCACTCGGCGCTGATCGACTTCTCTTCGCGGTCCGGGCAGACCGCCCGCTCGTCGATTCCGGCGGCCCGCTCCCGCATCAGCGGCGCGTGCCGGCCGAACAGCCTCTGCAGCACGTGCTCCTCGGCCGTGCGTAGATCGCGGAAGGTGCGGATGCCGGCGGCCAGGACGCGCGGCAGGGTCTTCGGCCCGATTCCCCAGAGTCTCTGTACCGGCAAGTCGTCGAGGGCCCCGGGCAGTTCCGCCGCCTCGATGCGAAACGAGCCGTCCGGCTTGTTGAGGTCGGAGGCGATCTTGGCCACCAGCTTGTTCGGCGCGATGCCGACCGAGGCGCTCAAGCCCGTCTCGGCGCGGATGCGCGCACGGATCCGTTCGGCGATCGCGGTGGGATCGCCGAGCAGACGCGTGCTCGCGGTCACGTCGAGAAACGCCTCGTCGAGCGAGAGGGGCTCGATCAGCGGAGTCACCGCGCCGAGAATCGCGAACACCCGCTCGGACATCTCGCGGTAGCGGCGCATGCGCGGCGGCACGATGACGGCCTGCGGACACAGCCGCTTCGCCGATACGATCGGCATCGCCGAGCGAACACCGTATCGGCGTACCGCATAGCTCGCCGCCGCGACCACGCCGCGCGGACCGTCGTGGCCGACGATCAGCGGCAGGCCGGCGAGTTCGGGACGGTCCAGCGCCTCGACCGACGCGTAGAAGGCGTCCATGTCGACGTGCAGGATCGCCCGAATGGACATCGGGACGTCCGCGCGCGCCGTCAGATCAGCTCTTTGACGCCTTCGCGCTCCTCGCAGAGCTCCTGATGCGTGGCGCGCATCTTTTCGCGGCTGAACTCGTCGATCGTCAAACCCTGCTTGATCCGGTATTCGCCGTTCGCGCAGGTTACCGGGTAGGAGTAGATCACGCCCTCCGGAATGCCGTAGCTGCCGTCGGAAGGCACCGACATGCTCACCCAGTCGTCCCCTGCGGTTCCGTGCATCCAGGTGTGCACATGATCGAGCGCCGCCGATGCGGCGGACGCGGCCGAGGAGCTGCCGCGGGCCTTGATGATCGCGGCACCGCGCTGCTGAACGGTAGGGATGAAGGTCTCGCGGAACCAGCTCTGATCGACCAGCGACAGCGCCGGCTTGCCGCCGACCGTTGCGTGGTGCAGATCCGGATACTGGGTCGCCGAGTGGTTGCCCCAGACCGTGAAGTGGCGGATCGCCGTGACCGGCTGACCGGTCTTCTCGGCGAGCAGCGCCACGCCGCGATTGTGGTCGAGGCGGGTCATCGCCGTGAAATTGCCTGCCGGCAGCGACGGCGCGTTGCGCTGCGCGATCAGCGCATTGGTGTTCGCCGGGTTGCCGACCACCAGCACCCTGACGTCGCGGCTCGCGAACCGATCGAGCGCCTTGCCCTGGGCCGAGAAGATCTGCGCATTGGCGAGCAGCAGATCCTTGCGCTCCATGCCCGGACCGCGCGGCCGCGCGCCGACCAGCATCGCGAACTGGCAGTCGCGAAACGCGACCGCGGCATCGTCGGTCGCGGTCACCGCCGCGAGCGTCGGAAACGCGCAGTCGGCCAGCTCCATCACCACGCCGCGGGCGGCGCCGACCGCCGCCGGGATCTCCAGCAGCCGCAGGTCGATCGGCTGATCGGCCCCGAGCATCTGGCCGGAGGCGATCCGGAAGGCGAGCGCATAGCCGATGTTGCCGGCCGCGCCGGTGATCGTGACGGTGACTGGTTTCTTCATGCTGGAGCTCCGGGCGCAAAGGCTCGAATGTTAGCCGAATTGCGCCTCCGATGGACGTCCCGCGCGGCGGGGGCGGTGCTTCAGCGGCTCAAGTCCAGATGGCCGGGGAGCTCGTCCCTGCAGCCGGCATGGACCGCGCAGAAGCGCCGCCATTCAGCCGCGGCCGCGGCCGTATGCCCCTGTGCGCGCAACTCCGCGATCCGGCCGAGCCAGGCGCTCGGATCGCGAGCGCGATCCGGCGCGCCGGTGCGCAGCGCCGCGTGCATGAACTGCGGCGACTCGCCGGGCGGGCTCGCCGGCCGCGTTCCGGAGCCGATCGACAGCAGTGCCGCCAGGGCGAGCAGGCCGCAGGCCGCGTAAGCCGCGAGGTCGCGCCGTACCCCGCGGCGAACACGATCCAGCCCGGCAAGCGCCCGTACGCGCCGTTCGCTCGCCTGCGGCGGCGAGGGTCGCGCCGCCCGCCGGTAGGCACTCGAGAGTCCGTCGGCGCCCCGCAGGTAGCGCTCCAGTTCGTCCTCCGGTGGCAGGGTCATGGGTGCACCATTGCCGCGCCTCTTCTACAAGGGCCGCAGTCGGGTCACGAGCGGCTGATGCGCCGCGTTCGAGTCGGTCTCGGCGAGCGCCGAGCGGAGCTTGCGCACGGCGTAGCGCAAGCGGCTCTTCGCGGTCTCCACGCCCACGTGGGTGATCCGCGCGATCTCCTCGACGCCGAGGCCGCCCTCCTCGCGCAGCAGGAATGCCTCGCGCTGCTCAGGCGGCAGCTGAGCGAGCGCGGCGAGCAGCGCCGAGCGTTGTTCCCCGTATTCGGCGATCCGGTCGGGCCGCTCGTGTTCTGGCCCCTCCGCTTCGGGCGGCGGCGGTCCATCGGGGTCGAATCCGCCTGCGGCAGCCGCGGTGCGCCGGCGCCGATGCTGATCGATCGTGCAGTGATGCGCGATGTGGAACAGGAAGGTCGCGAACTTCGCGCGCGCCTCGTAGCGGTTGCGCACGGCGATCACCCGGGACCAGACCTCCTGGAACAGGTCGCTGGCGAGCACCGGGTCGCGGACCTGTCGGAGCAGGTAGCGATAAAGCGCTCCCTTGTGGCGCTCGTACAGCTTCTCGAAGGCGGCTACGTCGCCGCATCCGTAGCGCAGCATGAGCTCGCCGTCCCGATCGATCGCGTCCATCCGCCGAGCATACGCGGCCTGCGGCGCCCGGTGCTATATTGTCGCGCAGCACATGAACATGGATCCGAGGCCGGTCGTCGAGGCGGCCGGACTGACGCGCCGCTACGGTTCGTTCGTCGCGGTCGATCACGTCTCGTTCCGCGTCGGGGCCGGACGTACGGTCGGTCTGATCGGACCGAACGGCGCCGGCAAGAGCACGATCCTGCATGCCCTGATGGGGCTCGCCCCCAGCGAAGGCCGGATTCGCGTGCTCGGACGGGAGCCGTTCCGGGAACGGGCGGCGCTGATGCGCGACGTCGCCTTCGTCCCCGACGTCGCCGTGCTGCCCGGCTGGATGCGCGTCGGCCGCGCGATCGACCTCGCCGCCGCACTCTACCCGCGGTTCCGCCGCGACCGGGTCCTCGCCTTTCTCGAGCGATGCCGCATCCCGGCATCGCACCGCGTGCGAACGCTGTCCAAGGGATTGAAGGCGCAGCTCCACCTCGCGATCGCGACCGCGGTCGATGCGCGGCTGCTGGTGCTCGATGAACCGACGCTCGGCCTCGATTTCCTTGCGCGCCGGGCGTTCTACGATGCGCTCGCCGCGGAGCAGAGCCAGTCCTCGCGCGCGATCCTCATCACCACTCATCAGGTCGACGAAGTCGAGCCTCTGCTCAGCGACCTCCTGTTCGTCGACCGCGGCCGACTGGTGCTCGACTGCGCGGTCGATGCACTGGGTGCGCGCTTCGCGGCGCTCGAAGCGGCTCCCGAACACCTGATCGAGGCGCGCGGCCTTAAGCCCTTCCACGAGCGACGCCTGGCGGACCGCGTGGAGCTGTATTTCGAGGGCGCCGATCCGGCCACGCTCGCGCGCTTCGGCGCCGTTCGCACCCCGGGCGTCGCGGATCTGTTCATCGCGCGGCTCGGCGGGAGCGCACCATGACCGCGTTCCTCTGGCTATTGCGCCGCGAGACCTGGGAGCACCGCTCGATCTGGATCGCACCCGGTCTGCTCGCCGCGCTGATGGTGCTCGCCGCCTTGTTCGGGCATGCCGAACTCAGCCTTCCGGCGGCGGCTGCGCATGCCGGTGCCGTGGGCGGCGCGATGCTGCTGGTCTTCGGCCTGCCGTTCCTGCTCGCCATGATCGTGCACTCCACCTGGTATCTGCTCGATTGCCTGCACGCCGAACGACGCGACCGCAGCGTTCTCTACTGGAAGGCCTTGCCACTCGGCGACGCGATCACGGTGCTCTCGAAGCTGGTCACCGCCGTGCTGCTGATCCCGATGGTCTATTTCGCGACCGCCGACGCCACCACGCTGCTGATCGCCTTCATCGTCTCGCTGCGCACGCATACCTGGCTCGGTGTGTCGCTGTGGCGCGCCGACCTCTGGCTGCAGTTGCAGGCGCTGTGGCTCTACCTCATCGTGACGATGGGGATCTGGTACCTGCCCGTGTCGGCCTGGCTGCTGCTCGTTTCGGCCTGGGCCCGCCGTGCGGTCACCTTGTGGTCGATCCTGCCGCCGCTCGCTCTCGCCTGGCTCGAGCGGGGCATCCTGCATTCCGGCCACGTCGCGGCGTGGCTCGCGACGCGCAGGCCGCAAGGCTATCTCAGCAGCGCATTCCACGATCTGGCCGGCTCACTGTTCGCGTTCGCCGACTCGGTCGGAGGCGCGGGCAAGGAGCCACGCGACGTCTGGATGCTGCTTGCGCCGGGACGGTTCCTCGCGATGCCTTCGACGTGGATCGGCGCCGCCGCGGGCGGCGCGCTGGTCTACGCCGCGATCCGCGTGCGCCGGCGCGAGGCCGAGTCCTGAGCGGCGCGCCGGCCCGGCGTTTCCCGGCCGCCGCGGCCGGCGTCGCCTTTTGCGCGCACGCCGCTTGGTGCAGAATGGGAATTCGACATGGAACGCGAGAACTTTCGAGGAGCGAGTCATGTACAAGACCAAGATCGATCTGTCGGAGAAGACCCGTCGCAACGTCGTCTCGATCTTGAACGAGCGTCTGGCCGAGGCGATCGACCTGCAGAGCCAGGCCAAGCAGGCGCACTGGAACGTCAAGGGGCCGAACTTCATCGCCTTGCACGAGCTGTTCGACAAGATCTCCGATCTATGTCTCGAGCAGATCGACGAGATCGCCGAGCGGATAACCGCGCTCGGCGGTGCCGCCGAGGGCACGGTCGCCGTAGCCGCGAAGCGCAGCCGGCTCAAGAACTATCCGCTCAGCATCACCGCCGGCAAGGACCATCTGCACTATCTGTCGACCCAGGTCGC
The DNA here is from genome assembly GCA_028870275.1 of Gammaproteobacteria bacterium. Classification (GTDB taxonomy): domain Bacteria; phylum Pseudomonadota; class Gammaproteobacteria; order Steroidobacterales; family Steroidobacteraceae; genus Bog-1198. The sequence continues at coordinate 7,852 of JAGWPY010000121.1, forward strand.
CGCTTTCGGCAAGTCCGTGCGCGCGGCGATCGACGAGACCGCGCGCCTCGGCGACGCGGACACCGCGGACCTGTTCACCGGGATCTCGCGCGACCTCGACAAGCACCTGTGGTTCCTCGAGGCGCACCTGCAGGACAAGGCCTGAACCCGCGACGCCCTGCCGGACCTCGCCCGAGCGCGGTCCGGCCCATGCCGGTGAACCCTCAGTCGAGAATCTGCGCGAAGTAGCTGTTGCGCAGACGGTTCAGCGGATCCGTACGGCGCCGCAGCGCCGAGAACAGCCGGGCGCGCTCGCCGAACGCCTTTGCGACGTGCTCGCGGGTCAGCGCGCGCGTCTGATTGAAAGTCGGCACGCCGCCCTGCGCGGACGCGAAGTCGTTGAAGTCGATCAGGAAGTCCTCGAAGCCCTGTTCGCCGGGAGAGGATGGTTCGAGCGTGACCATCTCGCCGCCATAGCTCGGGCTGAACAGCGCGCTGCGGTCGCGGTGCAGACGCGAGGCCGTGGTCACGAGATTGCACCGGTAGCGGTACTGCTTGTAGTAGGCACGGCTGAAGGCGGCGTAACTGGCGAGCACCTCGGGGAAATTCCCCTGCGGAAACGCCCAGAGACTGTAGGTGTGGCGGGCTTTCCAGGCCTCCGCCGGCAGGTCGCGCATCCATTCGTGGGCGTGTAGCACGACGCCGCGCTCGCCGCGTCCCTGGGTCGCGTTGAGCGCCCGGTGGACTCCGGTGAGCACCGCGCTGCGCAGGCCGGGCGTCGCGAGCACCGCGCCCACCGAAGTGCCGAAGGCGGGCAACACGTTGCGCATGACGGAGTTGCGGATCTGCCAGATCCCGGAGCGCGTGACCGCTTCCTCTTCGTCCGGCACACGGCGCTCGACGGTCACCCGGTCCGAGAACGGTGCGACGTGGAAGCGCAGGGCGCCGGGCGCGCCGACGATGCGGCGGAAGCGCGCGGCGAATTCGGCGAGCGAATATGCGCGATAGTCGATCTTGACGGCACGCATGGTCTGCACGCGCAGCACCACCTCGTGCACCACGCCGAGCAGTCCATGACTCGAGCGCAACACCCGCATGAGTTCGCGGTCGCGCTCCGTCACGGTGATCTGCCGGCCCTGCGGGGTGATCAGCCTCAGTTCGGTGACGCAGGAGGCGATCTGCGCGAGCCCGTCCTGATAGGAGGACTGCGGCAGGGTCGAGACGGCGGCCGCGCCGACCGTCATGTTGCCGATCTCCGGCGTCAGGGGCAGCTCGAGGCCTCGCTCGGCGAGCGTGCGCACCAGCGTGCCCATGGTCACGCCCGCCTGCACGCGCACGCTCGCCGACTCGAATTCCAGGATCCGGTCGAGCGCGCCCGTGTGCATCGAGGTGCCCGCGTCGCTGGTGGCGCAGCGCGTCTGGGAATAGTCGGCGCCCACCGCGCGCACCGGGGAGGGGAAGGACTTCGGTTTGGCGAGGATCGCCGCGACGTCCTCGTACCGCTTCGGGCGCACGATCAGGCGCGGGCGCCGCTGGACGGTGTTCTGATCCGCCCGATGCGGGCGCGATTCCTTGATCGACATGGCGGCTTCCCCCCGGAAGTGGCGTCGTTTGCGTGGACTGCAACCGCTGTTCCGGGGCGCAAGCCGCGAGCGCGCGAGGCGCGACGAGGCGGGCCTTGAATCTCTGGTAACCCCGCTATCGTCGGATCTCGCAACCTGGGCGCGAGACCTATTAGACCGGTGGCTTTGCGTCCCCGCCTTTCGACGGGTTTGCCCTTGAACAGTACGGCCAATATGCGACCTGCCGCACGCTCTGTAAAGTGCCGCGTGGGGCTGCGCGAGGCGGACCGAGAACTGGTTCACACCGTTCCTGCGGCCGGGCCCGCTCGGTCAGCCCATCAGGAGCAGCGCCTCGACGTGCTCGACGGCCTCCGGCGCGCCCCAGACCACCACGACGTCGCCTTCCTTGAACACCGTCTCCGGACCGGGATCCCGGCCGACGATGCCGTCGCGGCGGATCGCACTCACCTTCGCCGCGGCACCGCAGCGCTCGAGCTCGGCGATGCTGCGCCCGACGGCCCAGGCATGCGGCGGCAGCACGATGCTGCGCCGCTCGTCGCGGCCGGTCTCGCCGTCTTCGGGTTCCGCGGACGGCAGGAGCCGACGCAGGCTCGCGTAGCGACGACCGCGGATCTCGTTGACGGTGCGCACCACGCGCGACACGGGTTGTTTGAGCAACAGCAACAGCTGCGAGGTGAGCATCAGACTCGCCTCGAAGGTCTCGGGCACGACCTCGGTCGCGCCTGCGGCGCGCAGCTCCTCGAGGCGCGCGTCGTCCTGCGTGCGCACGAGCACCGGGACGTCGGCGCGCTGTGCCCGCACCGCACGCAGGATGCGCAGCGCGACCGCGGGATTGGCGAAGGTGATCACCACGCAGCTCGCCTGCGCCAGGCCGACGTTCTGCAGCACCGCGGCCTGTGCGGCATCGCCGAACACCAGCGGGTCTCCGGCCTGCCGACCCTCCCGGATGCGCCTCGGATCGACGTCGAGCGCGAGATACTCGAAGCCGCGTTCCTCGAGCACGCGCGCGATGCTCTGGCCGACGCGACCGAAGCCACAGATCAGCACGTGCTCGCGCGCGGCCAGCGCGAGGGTCGCCCGCGTCTCGCGCGAGACTTCCGGCTGCGGGGGGCCGCGCTGACCGAGCAGAGCACGGGTGATCGCACGGTTGTGGCGAATCAGTAGTGGTGCGGCGACCATGCTGAGGACCGTGGCTGCGAGCAGGGGCTGCAGCACCGCCGAGCCGAGCAGCTGGTGGCGCAACAGCAGCGTGAGGAGTGCGAAGCCGAATTCCCCTCCCTGGGAGACGATCACTCCGGTGCGGATCGCCTTGAACCAGCTGCGTGCGGCGCGCTTCGCGACCAGCGCGATCACCGCGGTCTTCAGCGCCAGCATGCCGCCCAGCAGCCCGGTCACGAGCAAAAAGTGGCGCAGCAGCAGGTGCAGGTCGAGCAGCATGCCGATCGAGATGAAGAAGAGTCCGAGGAGCACCTCGCGGTAGGAGCGGATCGTCGCCTCCACCTGGTGACGGAATTCGGTCTCCGCGAGCAGCATGCCGGAGAGGAAGCCGCCGAGCGCGAGCGACAGTCCGGCGCTGCGGGTCGCCCAGGCCGCGGCGAGCACCACCAGCAGCACCGTCAACGAAAAGAGCTCGGTCGAGCGGACCGAGGCGACCGCGAGCAGCAGTGGCCGCAGCAGCCAGCGTCCCGCCGCGAGCACCACCGCGAGCGCGAGCAGCGCCGTGGCCACCGCGACCGCCACCTGATCGGGGCCGGCGGGGCGGGCGCCGTTGCGCAGCGTGCCTTCCAGTGCGAGCAGCGGCGTGAACGCGAGATCCTGGAACAGGCAGATCGCGACCGCCAGCCGGCCGTGCGTGCGGTTGTTCTCCGACTGCTCGGTCAACTGGGCGACGATGATCGCGGTCGAGGACATCGAAACCGCGCCGCCGACGACGATGGCGATGGCCGCCGGCTGGCCGAAGCCGAGCACGGCCACCGCCGCGACGATCGCGGTGGTCGCGATCACCTGCATTCCGCCCACGCCGATCACTTCGGTGCGCATTGCCACCAGGCGGGGCAGCGAGAATTCCAGCCCCAGCGTGAAGACCAGGAAGACGATGCCGATGTCGGCGAGCAGCCGGGTGCTGTCGTTGTCCGCGGCCAGCGCGAGCGCGTGCGGGCCGAGCAGCGTGCCGACGGCGAGATAGCCGAGGATGGCCGGCAAGGCGAGCTTGCGCACCGCCGCCACCACGCCCACCGAGGCGCAGAGCAGGATCACGATCTGCAGGAGTGGATCGTCGTGCATCGCCGGGGACCAAGGTAGTCCGAACTGCCGCCGCCGCACAATGCCCCCGGGGGACAGCCGCGGGCGGTCCTGCTAGAGTAAGTGCATGGAACCGATTGCCGTGGACGTGAAGGCCGGCGAGACCTACTGGTGGTGTCGCTGCGGCAAGAGCGCGAAACAGCCCTTTTGCGACGGTTCGCACAAGGGCGGGGAGTTCGCGCCAGTGAAGTACCAGGCCGCCGCCGACGCGCGGCTTTGGTTCTGCGCCTGCAAGCGGACCGCCTCGCCGCCGCTCTGCGACGGCAGCCACCGGAAGCCCGCCGCTCCGCCCGCCAGCTGATCGCCGATGCGCAGCTCGTTGGCGCTCGAGGGCGACGGCGACACCTGGAAGCTCGAGCTCGGCGGCGACTGGTCGGCAAGTGCGCTCGGTGAGATCGTCGAGCAGCTCGACTCGCTGCCACCGCGTCTGCGTGGCACCCTGACCTGCGACTGGACCCGGGCGCATGCGCCCGGAATCGGGCCCGTCTGGGCGCTGCTCACACGGCTCGGCGCGGCCAACCCCGGGTCCGGGGAGCTGCGCATCCTGCATCTGGCCGCGCCGTCCCACCTGCGCTTTCTCGAGGATCTGCGCGACGCTCGCGCCGAACCAGCGCCGAGCGCACCCTGCGATGGCTCCGGCGGACCGATCGCCACGCTCGGCCGGTGGTCGCTCGCCCAGGGTCTGCGCGTGCGCGAGTTCGCCGCCTTCGTCGGCCGCATGGTCGCCGTGCTGACGCGGGCGCTGTCGAAGCCCCGGGCGCTGCGCGCCTCGTCGCTGGTGAGGCACGTCCAGGAGACCGGAATCGCCGCGGTACCGATCGTCAGCCTGATCGCCTTCCTGATCAGCGTGATCGTCGCCTATCTCGGCGCGCAGCAGCTGCGGCTGTTCGGCGCCGACATCTTCGTCGTCGACCTGACCGCGATCGCCGTGTTGCGCGAGATGGGTGTGCTGCTCACCTCGATCATCGTCGCCGGCCGTTCGGGCAGCGCGTTCGCCGCGGAGATCGGCGTGATGCAGCTCAACGAGGAGACCGACGCGCTGCGCGCGCTCGGCCTCGACCCGATCGAGCTCCTGGTGGTGCCGCGCGTACTCGGTCTGGTCGTCGCGCTGCCGCTGCTCACCGTGATCGCCGATGCCATGGGTCTTGCGGGCGGGGGATTGCTGGCGCATTTCCAGTTGCACATTCCCTGGGCGCAGTTCGTCAATCGCCTGCACGCGGCGATCGCGCCATCGACTTTCTGGGTCGGCCTCATCAAAGCGCCGATCTTCGCCGTCCTGATCGCCGCCACCGGGGCCTACCGCGGCATGCAGGTGCGCGATTCGGCGCGCGAACTCGGCCGTCTGACGACGCTCGCCGTGGTGCAATCGATCTTCCTGGTGATCCTCGCCGACGCGGTGCTCGCCGTGCTGTTCGTGCGGCTCGGCGTCTGAAGCGTGGCGTCCACGCCTCAGACCGTGATTCGTGTGCGGGGCCTGGTGAGCCGCTTCGGCGGACAGGTCGTGCACGAGGGTCTCGACATGCAGGTCGAGGAGGGGGAGATCTTCGGTATCGTCGGCGGCTCCGGAACCGGCAAATCGGTCCTGCTGCGCACGATCCTCGGGCTCAAGCGGCCCGAGGCCGGCAGCGTCGAACTCTACGGCCGCTCGCTCGATGGACTCGATGCCCGGGAGCGCGCCGCGCTGGTACAGAAATACGGCGTCACCTTCCAGAACGGCGCGCTGATCAGTTCGCTGACCGTCGCCGAGAACGTCCGCCTGCCGCTGCGCGAGTACCGCACGCGCTCGCCCGAGGCTCTCGAGTCGCAGACCCAATTGTGCCTTGCGATGGTCGGGCTGCCTCCCGGCACCGAAGAGAAATATCCGGCGCAACTCTCCGGCGGCATGACCAAGCGGGCGGCGCTCGCCAGGGCGCTCGCACTCGAACCGTCGCTGCTGTTCCTCGACGAGCCGACCGCCGGTCTCGATCCGATTTCCGCGGCCGCTTTCGATGAGCTACTGTTGTACCTGCATTCGCGGCTGGACCTCACCGTGGTCATGATCACCCACGACCTGGATACGCTGTTTCGAACCTGTGGCCGGGTCGGCGTGATCATTGACGGGAAGATGCGGAGCGGCGCGCCGAGGCAACTCGCCGAGGATCCGCATCCGTGGATCCAGGCGTACTTCCACGGACCGCGGGCACGCGCCGCGCAGGAGCAGACGCATGGATAGGGATGCGAACTACGTGGCGGTCGGCTTATTCGTGCTGCTGGTCGCGGCGATGGTGACCGGTTTCGTGTTCTGGTATGCGAACCACGGCGAACAGCGTCACTACGCGCGCTACGAGATCTATTTCCAGGGCTCGGTGAGCGGCCTGACCAACGGCAGCCCGGTGCGTTACCTCGGTGTCGACGTCGGCAAGGTCGTGCGGATCATGCTCGACCCTTCGCAGCCGAAGCGCGTGCGCGTGGTCGCCGACATCGATACCGGCGCGCCGATCGACAGCCGCACCCGCGCCTCGCTGAGCCTCCAGGGCGTCACCGGGCTGCTGTTCATCGATCTCGAGCAGGACCCGCGCGCCGGTCCCGCCGGACCCCTGCCCCAAGGTCTGCGACATCCGCTGATCCGCTCCTCGCCCTCGGGCTTCGACGTGCTGCTCGGCAGTCTGCCGGCGCTCACCACCCACGCGGTCGAACTGGTCGACCGGCTCAACCGGGTGTTCAGCGACCACAACGTCGAGGCGCTGCGCGCCACGATCGACAATGCCCAGATGGCGAGCGAGCGCCTGCCGGCGACCATGCGCGGCATCCAGCAGCTGGTCGCGCAGATCCAGTCGTCGACGCAGGCGATCAGCGCCGCGGCCGGGCAATTGCGCGGGATGGCCGACCAGTCCGCGCCGCAGGTTGAAGCGACGGTCAAGCACGTCGCCGAGGTCGCCGATCATCTCGCCGACACGACCCAAAGGCTCGACCGTCTGGTCGCCGACGACGCTCCCGAGCTCGACCGGTTCACGCGCCAGGGACTGCCGGAGATCGAGAGCCTGGTTCGTCAGAGCCGCGCCGCGGCCAGCGAGGTGCGCGAGCTGTCGCGTTCCCTGAAGGATGATCCCTCGCGCCTGCTCTATCGTCCGAAGGACGCCGGTGTGGAGGTGGCGCGATGAGCGCGCCTGGCCGTCGCCGCGCGGTCCGTGGCCGTCTCATGCTGCTCGCCGCGGCGTTGGCGGCGACCGGCTGCAGCGGCATGCTGCTGCAGACCAAGCCTGCGGCGGTCCTCTATGGCCTGTCGCCGCGGCCGGGTGTCCGCGGTCCGGCGGTCGAGGCGGACCTGAAGATCCTGCCGGCGCTCGTGCCGGCCGGCATCGATTCCGACCGGATCGCGGCCGTCTATCCGGACGGGCACGTGGATCATTTCGCGGCCTCGCGCTGGAGCGCACCGCTCGCCCGCACGATCGGGGATCTGGCCGTGGCGGAGTTCCTCGCGCGGTCGGGTTTGCGCAACGTGGTGCCCGACGAATCGACTCTCCAGCCGCGATTCTGGATCGAAATCGAAGTGGTCTCGTTCGCGGCCCGCTACGACGGCCCCGGCGCGCCGACCGTCGAGGTTCATTGCGTCGCGCGCGTCGGCGACAACGAGTCGCGCGGCGCGCTGGCCCGCATCGAGGTGCGCGAGTCGAGGACCGCCGCCGATAATCGCATGGGGCCGATCGTCGCGGCGTTCGATGCCGCCGCCACCGCCGCGCTCGAGCGGATCGTGACGCGAACCGATCGGGTGATCGCCGGGCGTCTCGCCCGGCCCGCGGGCGGCTGATACCGACGACTCAGCCCTTGGTGCCGCCGAGCAAGGCGATGCGCGCCTCGAAATCCGCAGGGCCCGTGAACCGCACGGTGCCCGGTGGCAGTTTCGACGGGGGGATCGCGAGTGCCGCGGGGCCGCCGATCCAGATTTCCGTCGCCGGATCCAGGGCCGCCCGCAGGACCGCGAGTTGCGACAGCTCCGAGGCCAGCGCATCGGTGGTCACGAGGCTGAGCGCCACCGCGGCGGCGCCGACCTTGCGGGCGAAATCGGCGATCTCGACCGGTGGAACGTCCGGACCGAGGTAGCCGACGCGCACGCGGCGGCTCGCGGCGAGAGTCGCGTACATCAGGATGCCGAGCTCGTGCCGTTCGCCGCTCAAGGTCACGAACACGACGCTCGCATCCGTCGAGGCCCCGTTGCAGCAATCGAGCAGCGAGCCGATCCGCCGCCGCAGAGGTCCGGAGACGAGCCGCTCCTGTCCGATCGTGAACGTGCCGGCGTGCCAGCGATCGCCCACCTCGCGCAGCGCGGGCGCGAATACCGATTCGATCGCGGTCGGCAGGGGCAGCAGGGCGAGGGCCATGGCCACCGCCTGATCGCAGGCCTCGGCGTCGAAGCGGGATGCGGCGGCGACGATCCGGTCGGCGAGCGCGTCGGCTGCGGCACCCGGTCCGAGCGGCGGACCGCGCTCGGCGAGCATGCGATCGATCTCGCTGTCGGCGAGGTGCGCGATCTTGCCGATCGCATGGCCGCGTTCGACGGCGAGTCTCAGGCGACGCAGCCGGACCACGTCGGCGGCGCTGTAGACGCGGTGGCCCGCGGTGTCCCGGCGCGCGCTGACGATGCCGTAACGGCGCTCCCAGGCGCGCAGCGTATCGACGGGCAGACCCGCGGCGAGCGCCGCCGCCTTGATCGAATAGCCGCCTTCAACCGCCATGTCCGGCCTCGGCCGATTCGAGCGCGCCGCCGATCTCCAGCCAGCGCTCCTCGAGTGCGGCCATCTCGCTGCTGATCGCCGCGTAGCGGGCGAGCTTGCCGCTTCCGGTCTCGCCTGCCGCGAATTCCCGTTCGAGTCCCGCCCGCTCGCCGCCGAGCTCGTCGATCCGCTTCTCGATGCCGGCGAGTTCGCGGCGCAGCGGTGCGAGTCGCCGCCGCGCCGCGCCCGCGGCCGCGCGCACCTCGACGGCGGACGGTCCGTCCGGGGGCTTCGAACGCACGGCGACGGCGGCCGCCACGGCGGCGCGCCGTTCCTTCAGCCATCGCTGGTAGTCGTCGAGGTCGCCGTCGAACTCGCGCACCGCGCCGTCCGCCACGAGCCAGAGCGTGTCAGCGACGGCCTTGATCAGATGACGATCGTGCGAGACCAGCACCAGTCCGCCCTGGAATTCCTGCAACGCGAGCGCGAGCGCGTGCCGCATCTCGATGTCCAGATGATTGGTCGGTTCATCGAGCAGCAGCAGGTTCGGGCGCCGCGCGACCAGCAGAGCGAGTTCCAGGCGGGCCTTCTCACCGCCGGAGAAACGGCCGACCGGTTCGAACACGCGATCGCCCCGGAAGCCGAACCGGCCGAGGTGATCGCGCATCCTCTGTTCGTCGAGCGCCGCGGCGCTTGCGCCGGCGCGATGCCGCAGATGCCAGAGCGGGCTCTCGCTGCGATTGAGCCGATCGAGCCGGTGCTGCGCGAAATAGCCGACCTCGAGGTCGGCGGCGGCGGTGCGCGCGCCCTCGAGCACGGCGAGTTCCCCGGCCAGTGCGCGCATCAGCGTCGTCTTGCCGGCGCCGTTCTCGCCGAGCAGCGCGATCCGGTCCCTGGGTGCGATCGCGGCGTCGATGCCGCGGATCAGTGGCCTGCCATCGTGACCGCAGGCGGCGCGCTCCAGCGAGACCAGCGGCCGGGGCGTGCGGTCCGGCGGCTCGAATTCGAACGAGAACGGACTGTCGACGTGGGCCGGCGCGATCCGCTCCATCCGTTCGAGCATCTTCAGCCGGCTCTGCGCCTGGCGGGACTTGGTCGCCTTCGCGCGAAAGCGCGCCACGAAGGCCTCGATCTCGGCGATCCGACGGGTCTGGCGCGCGTGCATCGCGCTTTGCGTGGCGAGTTCCTCGGCGCGCTTGCGCTCGAAATCCGAGTAGTTGCCGGTGTAGGCGCCGATCCGGCGCCGATCGAGGTGCAGTACCCGGCAGATCACGGCGTCGAGGAATTCCCGGTCGTGCGAGATCACGATCAGGGTACCTGGGTGCGCGGCGAGCCAGTCCTCGAGCCAGAGGATCGCATCCAGATCGAGGTGATTGGTCGGTTCGTCGAGCAGCAGGAGGTCGGCGCGGGATCCGAGCACGCGCGCCATCGCCAGCCGTACTCGCCAGCCGCCGGAGAATTCCGCGACCGGACGCTCGTGGTCCGCCGCGCGAAAGCCGAGGCCATGCATGATCGCCGCCGCGCGGGCGCGGGCGCGATAACCGTCGATCGCCTCGTATTCGGCGTGCGCCGCGGCGAGCGCGAGCGCCTGGTCCTCGCGTTCGGCTCTCGCGATTGCCGCCTCGATGCGGCGCAGGTGCACGTCGCCGTCCAGCACGAACTCGATCGCCTGACGATCCGCGGCGCCGATCTCCTGTTCCAGATGGGCGATCAGCAGTCCTCCCGGCATCTCGATGCTGCCCCGATCCGGAGAGAGCTCGCCGAGCAACGCCGCGAACAGACTCGACTTGCCGCTGCCGTTGGCGCCGGTCAGACCGACCTTCTCGCCGCGGTAGACGGTGAATTCGGCGTGCTCCAGCAGGGGTTCCGGGCCACGGCGCAGGCACAGGTCTCGGGCGCTCAGCATCGACCGGATCGTCCGAAGGCCGGGGCGGTGGGCCCGATCTCAGGAGGCCGACAGCGGCGGTCGCGCCGCGGCGAGCGAGACGACCGACCCCTTGGCCTCGACGTCGGTCTTGTTGCGGGCCGCGAGCAGCGCCAGGAAGTCCTCCTGAGGCATCGCGTCGCCGAACAGCCGGCCCTGGGCGAAGTGGCAGCCGTGCCGGCGCAGGAACTCGAGCTGCTCCTTCGATTCCACGCCCTCGGCGATCACTTCGAGTTCGAGGCTGCGGCCCATGTCGATGATGGTGCGCACGATCGCCGCGTCGTCGGCGCTCGCGCCGAGCCCCCGCACGAAGGACTGATCGATCTTCAGCGTGCCGATCGGGAACTGTTGCAGAGCCGACAGCGAGGAATAGCCGGTTCCGAAATCGTCGATCGCGAGATGCAGACCCATCGCATAGAGCTCGTTCAGCAGTCCGATCGTGCGCTTCGGATCGGTCATCAAGGTCGTCTCGGTGACCTCGAGCTCGAAGCTGGTCGGCGAGACCTCGTGGCGCCGGAAGATGGCCCGCGCCCGGCCGGTGAAACTCGGCTGGCGGAGCTGGCGCAGCGACAGATTCATGGCGATCCGGCCGGGATTCTCGACGGTCTCGAGCCAACGCCGGTAGTCCGCGCAGACCCGGTTCATGACCCATTCGCCGATGTCGAGAATCAGGCTCGACTCCTCGGCGAGGGGGATGAACCGTGACGGGGAGATGTCGCCATGCCCCGGCAGGCGCCAGCGCAGCAGCGCCTCGGCGCCGATCACCCGGTCGGTGCGCAGATCGACCTTGGGTTGATAGAGGATCACCAGTTCGTCGCGCTCCAGAGCGCGACGCAGCTTGCTCTTCAGCATCAGCCGTTCGACGGCGGCCGCGTTCATCTCCGGCGCATAGAACGCAAACGAATTGCCGCCATTCTGCTTGGAGTGGTACATCGCGGCGTCGGCGTTTCGGATCAGGTCGATGACGTTCTCCGCGTCGTTGGGGCAGAGCGCGATACCGACGCTCGCGGTGAGGTAGACCTCCTGCTGGTTCACGTAGAACGCGCGGCTGATCTCGTCGAGCAGCGTCCGCGCGAGCGTGCCGGTCGCCGTCCTATGGTCTATTTCCGGGGGCAGGCCGTCGACGAACATCGCGAACTCGTCGCCGGCAAGACGGCCGATGACGGTGTCCTTGCTGAGATTGCGGGTCAATCGTTCGCTCAATATCTCCAGCGTGCGATCGCCCGCGGCGTGACCGAAGGTGTCGTTGACGTCCTTGAAGCGATCCAGATCCAGGTACAGCAGCGCGAGCGAGCGCCGGTTCCGCCGCGAGCGGGCGATCGCCTGTTGCAGCATGTGCTGGAACTGCATGCGGTTCGGCATCTTGGTGAGCGCGTCGTAGCGCGCCAGATAGCGGATTCGCCGTTCGGCGCGCTTGCGCTCGGTGATGTTGCGGGCCACGTAGATGTTGCCCTGGAACTGCGGGTCCGCGGTGCTGATCGAGGAGCCGGCCAGAGATACCGGGATCGTCTGGCCGCTCGCGGTGCGCAGCACCGACTCGCGCGCCTCGCTGCCGCCGGGCCGCAAGTCGAAGCCGCCGCGGTGGGCCGGGTCGACGAGCTCGATCAGCGGTTTGCCGTACAACTCCTGCTCGCCGAAGCCGAGCAGCCGTTGCGCGGCGTCGTTGCAGCTCTTGACGATGCCGTCGGGCGAGGTCACCAGTACCGCGTCGCTCAGGCTGTTCAGCACGGTGGTCAGGTAGTTCTTGGTGATCGTGGTCTCGCGCAGCTTCTGGCGCATCCTCTCGAGCGCCGCCTGCAGTTCACCGATCTCGTCGCCGCGCGCCACGGGCAGAGGGTGGCTGTAGTCACCCTGGCCGATCCGTTCGGCGCTCTTGACCAGCTGGGCGAGCGGCTGCGACAGGCGAGCGGCGAGGATCCAGGCGCCCGCGGCGCCCAGGACCAGCAGCAGCGCACCGAGGGCCGCGAGTCCGACCGCGACGCGATGAGCCTCGATGCTCTGTTCCCGGCTGAGCCGGCTGCCAAGCCCGGCGATCGCCTCGTCGAGCGCCGCACGGCTCAGCTGAACCTGAAGCGTGCCGACCCGTTCGGCCGAGGTGCCCCGAGGTCGCAAGAGCACCGGGGTCTGGAGCGCGTAGCTGCCGCGCGCCGATGGCGGGGCCTCGGGGTTGCGCGAGTCGTAGACGATGCGTCCGCTCCGGTCGAGGACCTCGACGCTCGCGACGTCGGTCAATTGCAGCAGGCGGGCCGCGGTCTCGGCGGTGGCCGCGTCGTCGCCGGCGGCGAGCGGGCGGGCGAGCCGCGCCGCGGTCAGCCGCG
>JAGWPY010000122.1 GCA_028870275.1 Gammaproteobacteria bacterium
TCACGCCCATACCGTGATCGTCGATCTGCGCGAACGAGAAGAGCTGTTGCGCGACGGCCTGATCGAGGGTTCCGTGCACGTGCCCCGGGGACTGCTGGAGTTCGCCGCCGATCCGGCGAGCCCCTACCATCACCCGAAGATCGTGCCCGAGGCGCGCATCATCCTGCATTGCGCTTCGGGCGGCCGCTCGGCGCTCGCCGCGCAAACGCTGAAGCACATGGGGTATCCGCAGGTCGCGCACCTCGACGGCGGCTTCACCGCCTGGAAGACGCAGGGACACCCGTTCAAGATGCCCGAGACCTGACCGCGGCGCGTGACACCGACGAGACCCGCGCGCGCCGCCTTCCTGCTGCACCGGCGGGCCGGCCGGGCCATTTTTCGCCAGCACGTCGAGAATGGCCTGTCGGTGACCTTCGCCCTGGGCGTGGTCGCGCTCGGAAGCGGCGTCATGCTCGGCACGCGCGCCGCGGTGATCGCCGCGATCGGCGCCATGTGCGTGAGTCTGGTCGACCAGCCGGCGCCGCTGCCCACCAAGTTGCGAATGCTGCTCGCGGCGCTCGCCGGATCGACCTGCGTGACGCTGTGCGCCGGACTCGCCAGCCGCACGCCGTGGCTCATGGCGGCGGTGATCGCTGCGACTTCGCTCGGCCTCGCGCTCGCGACCGCGTTCGGACGGCCGGCGCTCACCCTCGGCATCGCCGGCGTGCTCGCGCTCGTGATCGGCCTGGCGCTGCCGGCCGCGGCCCCGGGCGCCGCGCTCGCCCGCACCGAACTGTTCGCCGCGGGAGGAGCGGCCTACGCGGCGATCGCGATGGCGTTGGCCGCCGCGACCCTCGGCCGGGCCCGGCGAACGGCGCTCAACGAGGCCATGCTGGCGTTCGCGGCGTTCCTGCGCAACCGCGCCTCGCTGTATGAGGACGCTGACGGAGCGCCCCCGGCTCTCGACGCGGTGATCGAGAGCCATGGCGTCATGATGGAGCACTTGCAGAGCGCGCGAGAGCTGATCTTTCGCGGTGCGCGCGACCGGCGCTGGGTCGGCGCGATGATCGCCCTGATCGACGCCTACGAAGCGGCGCTCGCCAGTGATGCCGATTGGGAGAGCCTGCGTGCAACGGTGCCGGCCGCGTGCCTCGCGCCGATCGCGGCGCTCACGCGCCGGATGGCCGACGACGTCGAGCGGATGGCGCTCTCCCTGGTCTCGCCGCTCGCCACACCGCCGAACACGGACCATGCCGCCCTGCTCGCCGCGCTCGAACGGGAGATGCGTGCCGATCCGTCTCACGGGTCAGCCTTGCGCGCGACGTGCGTCAAGCTCACGCGGGCGCTGCAACGCACCGTCCTGCTGGCGAATGCGGTTTCGAGCGGCCGCCGGCCGGTGCGCGTTCCGTCCGGAGTCGACGTCGGCGCGTTCCTGCTGCCCTCGGCGCGCATCGGCGCGACCTTGCGCGCACACCTGCGCCTGAATTCCCCGGTGATGCGCTATGCGGTGCGGCTCACGCTCGCGATGCTCGTCGGGTATGCGGTGACGCGCGCCCTGCCGCGATATGTGCACGGCGGATGGGTACTGCTCACCGTCGCGCTGATCATGCGATCGAGCTATGCGGTCACGCGCCAGCGCCGCAACGACCGCCTGCTCGGCACCTTGACCGGCTGTGCGTTCGCGGCAATCCTGATACCGCTTCTGCCGGCAAGCGGCATCGTCCTCACGATCATCATCGCCGCGGGCGTGGCCCACGCCCATGCGAACGTCAATTACCGCATCACCTCGTTCTCCGCCTCCGTCATGGCGCTGATGCTGCTCCACTTTCTCGAACCGGCGAGCGGATTCGTCGCCGAGAGGATCATCGACACCGGGATCGGCGTGGCGATCTCGGTGGTGTTCGCGCGGGTCCTGCCGAGTTGGGAGTGGCGCGACGTTCCCCGCCTCGCCGTCCGCCTGATCGCGGCCGATCGCCTGTTCGCGGACGAGGCGCTCGCCTGGCAGCCGGACGAGCAACGCTATCGGCTCGCCCGCAAGAGCGCGCTGGACGCGTTCACGGCCCTCGCGACCACCACCAGGAGGCTCGCCAGCGAACCGAAGCGGCATGCCGGAGACCTCGCGGCGCTCAACCAGCTGCTCGCCGCCAACTACCTGTTCGCTTCCGATCTCGCCTCGGTACAGGGACTGCTGCGCGCACAGCGGGAGCGGATCTCGGCGGACGAGGCACGCGCCCTGCTCGCGGCGGCCCGCGCGAGCCTCGTCGCCGCGCTCGATCCAGCCGCACCGGAACCATCGCGCGTGCCGCTCGCGGCCACCTCGACGGCCGGCGAAGACGAGGCCGCGCCTGCGCCGCCTGAGCCCTCGCCGATGGAGGCCCTGCGCCGCCGGCTCGGCCACGCCGCGCAGTCCGCTTCGCGCCTCGCGGCGGCGGCCCGGCGAGCGGATCCGCCACGCGGCTACGCCCCGGGCTGAGCCGGGTCGATGGGCCGCGGCCTCAGTTCAGCGGCGCGCAGTGACGCCGCAGCCAGTCGAGATCGGCACCCTGGAGCAGCGGGGCCAGGGCCCCGTATACCCGACGATGATAGGCATCGACCCAGGCGCGCTCGACTTCGTCGAGCAACCCTGCGTCGAAGGTGCGCCGGTCGAACGGGCACAGCGTCAAGACATCGAAGGCGAGAAATTCGCCGAACTCGGTCCGCTCGGCCTCGACCACCACCACGAGGTTCTCGTGCCGGATGCCATACCGTTCCGGCTTGTACAATCCGGGTTCGATCGAACTGATCATTCCCGGCTCGAGCGCGACCAGCGCTGCGCCCGCGGCCGGCGGCCGGATGCCCTGCGGTCCCTCGTGCACATTGAGGAAGTAGCCGACGCCGTGGCCCGTGCCATGCCCATAGTCGCAGCCGGCGGCCCACAATGGCGCGCGCGCGAGCGCATCGAGCTGTGGACCACTCGCGCCCTTCGGAAAGCGCGCCCGCGACAACGCGATCAGCCCCTTGAGCACCAGAGCCGAGTCCCGCCGCTGTTCCGCGCTGACCTCGCCGAGCGCGAGCACCCGGGTCACGTCGGTCGTGCCGCCGAGATATTGCCCGCCCGAGTCGACCAGCAGCAGACCCTCGGTCCGCAGCCGCGCATGCGACTCCGGGGTCGCCCGATAGTGCGGTAGCGCGCCGTTCGCCTGATATCCCGCGATGGTCGTGAAGCTCTCGCCGACCCAGTCGGCGGCCGCAGAGCGCTCCTCGCGCAGGAGTTCATCGACGGTGAGCTCGCTCGTCGCGGTCCCGTCGGACAGGCGCTGCTCGAGCCGGCGAAAGGCACGCACCAGCGCCGCGCCGTCCTGGCGCATCGCCTCGCGGACGTGACCGAGCTCGTCGGCGGACTTCACCGCCTTGAAGGTCGTGCTCGGGTTCGCGCCTTCGACGATGCGTACGGTCGCCGGCAGCCCGGCGATCACCGCGACCACCACGCGCGAGGCGTCGAACAGCAGGGCATCGCCCGTCCCGAGCGCGGCGAGTGCGCGCGCCACCGCCTCGTAAGCGGCGAGTTCGATCCCGTCGGCCGCCAGATCGGCGGCGAGCGATGCATCGATCTTCGCCGGGTCGACGAACAGCGTCGCGCCGCCTGCGGTCGAGATCAGCAGATGACCGAGGAAGACCGGGTTGCACTCGACGTCCCGGCCGCGCAGGTTCGTCGACCATGCGATGTCGTCCAGACTCGACAGCAGGTGATGCGTGGCGCCATGGCCGCGCATCGCCGCGCGGATCCGCGCCAGCTTCTCGGCGCGCGTGGCTCCCGCATAGCGCTGCGGGTGCGCTCGGATCGGCGCGTCCGGCAGCGCCGGTCGATCGGCCCAGATCTCGCCCGGCAGATCGAGATCGACCCGCAGCGTGGCACCGGCGGATCGAGCCGCCTCCTCGAGCTGCCGTCTCGCCGCGAGCGACAGGCAATCCCCGGCGATCGCCACCGTCTGGCCGGTACGCAGGTGCCGCCTCAGCCAGTCGAGGTGCTCCGGCCCGTGCGCGACCCGCAGTCGCATCAGTTCGATACCCGTGCCCTCGAGCTGACGCTCGGCCTGCGAAAAATAGCGTGAATCGGTCCACAGGCCCGCGTGCTCGCCGGTCACGATCAGCGTGCCTGCGGAGCCGGTGAAGCCGGACAGGTAGGCGCGGGACTGCCAGCGGGCCGGCAGGTATTCCGACAGGTGCGGATCGGCGGTCGGCACCACGACCGCGGCAACCCCATGACGCGCCATGGTGGCGCGCAACTTCGCGATCCGCGAACCCGCTGGAACGTTCATGCGTTTCCACCGGAATGCGGCGCCTCGTGCGCGCCGGACAAGCGGTCCATGAACGTGAGCAGCAATGCCGAGACGACGAACGCGAGATGGATCACCACCATCCACAACAGGCGCCGGCCGTCCACGGGCGTATCGGGCTCACCGAGCGGCAGGAAGGCGCGCAGCAACGCGATCGCACTGATCGCGACGATCGAGGCGATCACCTTGATCTTGAGGTCCGCGAAGTCGACGGTACCCATCCAGGCCGGCCGGTCCTCGTGCTCGGTGAAGTGCATGCGCGAGACGAAGTTCTCGTATCCCGCGAGCATGACGATCAGCATCAGGTTGGCGGCCAACGACAGGTCGATCAGCGACAACGCCAGCAGCAGTGCGTGTTCCGCATCGAGAGCGGCGATATGCGCGAGTCCGCCGACCAGTTGGCGGCAGAAGACGATGAGCAGACCCACGAGCGCCAATGCCATGCCCAGGTAGAACGGCGCGATCAGCCAGCGAGCGGCGAACAGACTGCGTTCGACCCAGGTTTCGATTCTGCCGCCCAGGGATCCGGACATGCTCACCTCCGTCTGCTTCTCCGCCATCATGGCACCCGGCCATCGGGATGTTCCAGCCGGTCGTGGGCGCGGAACAGGAAACGGCGGGCAACGTCGAAATAGCTGCGATAGAGCAAGCCGCCATTGCCCGCGAGCAGCCGATCGCGTTCGCGGCGGTAGACGGCGTTGTACTCGTACCACGGCAGCATCGGCGACTCGTGATGCAGGGCGTGCAGGTTGTTGAACAGGAACAGAGGACCGAGGACCCAGGAACGCTCGACGATCGCGATGCGCTCTGCGACGCGCGTACGAGCCCGGTGCTCGGCGAACGAGCGGATCAGCAGGATACCGTTGCCCGGGATCACCATGGCGACGACGTAGAGCCACAGCGGCATCGAGCACACGAGCTTCAGCCAGAGCACGACCGGAACGGCCGCGGCGGCGTGACCCAGCCAGATGCGGCGCCGTCCCGGGTCCCCGCGAACGCAGGCGCGCACCTCCGCCCCGAGGAAGGCGCCGATACGCCAGAAGGAACCGATCAGCATCCTGCCGGCGAGCGTCTGCTGGGCCTCGAGACCCGCACGCCTCACCGCACCGAGACCGCGCGCCCGTTCCGGGGTCAGATAGTAGGATTCAGGATCATCGATCGGGTCCGTGAGACGCTCGTCGCGGTGATGGGCGAGATGCGTGTCGCGATAGATGGTGTATGGGAGCCATAACGACAGGGGCCAAAGCCCCAGCCAGCGGTTGACGCGGACGGAGCGGCTCGGATGGCCGTGCAGGATCTCGTGCTGCACCGAACCGTGCAGCGCGAGAATCACGGCCACGGTCGGCGCGACCAGGGCCAGCGGCAGGCTCCGGTAGGAGAACGTCGCGCCCAGCCAGGCCGCATAGGTCGCGATCGCGAGCAGCAGCGTCGGCCACTCGAGCCCCGGCGCGCGCTCGGCGCGCCTCGAGATCGTGTCCGGGTCGGGATCGCGGTTCGCTGCACTCATGGCCTTGGATTGTAGCCTAGGCGATTCGCGACGTGCGGCAGACCCGGCGTTCGAGGACGCCGATCGCCTCGTAGAGCAGCACCGCGATCAGGCCGGTTGCGAGTCCGCCCTGCAGCACGAATGCATCGTTGTTCGACAACAGTCCCGCGATGATGACCTCGCCAAGACCCTTGGCGGCGACGGTCGAGCCGATCGTCGCGGTACCGACGTTGATCACCACGGACAGTCGCACTCCTTCGAGGATCATCGGCAGGGCGAGCGGCAGCTCCACGGAGCGCAGCCGCTCGGACGCGCTCATCCCCATGCCACGCGCGGCGTCGAGCGGCTCCGCGGGTACCGCCTTCAGACCGGCCACCGTGTTCTCGAACACCGGCAGCAGGCCATAGGCGAACAGCGCGATCAGGGTGGGCTTCTCGCCGAAACCGACCAGCGGCACCGCCAGGGCGAGCACCGCGACCGGCGGGAAAGTCTGACCAAAACCGACCAGCGTGCGCGACAGCGGCAGGAAGCGTGCGCCGCGATCCCGGGTCACGAGGATTCCAAGGGTGACCGCCACGACCGCGCTCGCGACTGCCGCCAGGCAGACGATCCCCAGGTGCGCGAGTGCCAGCGCGAGGAGGTTGCCCTGATCGTAGATTGGCGGCGCGCCCGAAGGATTCAACGGCGCGAACAGCGAGGCGAACCGCTGCGGCACGACCAGGAAGGTGGCCAGCGCGGCCAGGGCGGCGAACTTCAGCGCGGCTCCCACACGGGCCATCTAGCTCGCCCGCGCCTGTGCGAGGATCGCGGCCACCGTGAGCCAGCCGAGGGTCCGGCCCTCGGCGTCCACCACGGCAGCGGCCGGGGAACCGCTCCAGAGCAGTTCGGAGAGCACGTCGCGCAGGCTCGCGTCCTCGCGCACGCGCGCGGTGTTGCCGATGGGCGGATCCGACGGTGACGACGCCGTCGCGACCTCGGCGGCGCGACGGAGCGACAACAGTCGCAGTGCCCGATCGGCCACCCCCGTCAGCTGCGTCACGAAGGGATCCGCGGGTCTCGTGAGCAGCGCCGCCGGACGGTCGTACTGCAGCACCCGGCCCCGACTCATGACGGCGACCCGGTCGCCGAGGCGAAACGCCTCGTCCATGTCGTGCGTGACCACCACCACCGTCGTTCCGTAGCGCCGGCGGACTTCGAGCAGATCCTGTTGCGCCTTTGCCCGGATGATCGGATCGAGTGCTCCGAACGGCTCGTCCATCAGGACCACGGCCGGTTCGGCGGCGAGCGCCCGAGCGACCCCGACGCGCTGCTGCTGCCCTCCGGAGAGCTGGTGCGGAAACTTGTCGGCGTAGTCGCGCGGATCCAGTTGCAGCAGTTCCAGCAATTCCCGCACACGCACCGCGATCCGCGTTTCGTCCCAGCCGAGCAGACGCGGCACCGTGGCGACGTTCTGCGCGACGGTGCGATGCGGGAACAGGCCGTTTCCCTGGATCACGTAGCCGATGCGCCGCCGCAGCAGATGCGCAGGCTCCTTGGCCGTGTCGCGTCCGTCGATCCGCACCCGCCCGGCGCTCGGCTCGACCAGACGATTGATCATGCGCAGCAGCGTCGACTTGCCGGAACCGGAGGTGCCAACCACGACCGTGATCGAGCCTCGTTCCACCGTGAACGATACCTCGTCGACCACCGTCGTCCCGCCGTAGGCCTTGGTCAAACGCTCGATCTCGATCATGCCCGGCTCCGGTCGATGGATTCGATCAGCGCGTCGAGGAGGACGCCCGAGGCCACGGCGAGCGCCACGGTCGGCAGCGCGCCGAGCAACACCAGGTCGATCGCGGTCTGACCGATGCCCTGGAACACGAACGTGCCGAGTCCGCCGGCGCCGATCAGCGCCGCGATCGTCGTCAAGCCGATGTTCTGAATCAGCACGATGCGGATCCCCGCGAGGATCGCCGGCAGGGCCAGGGGCAACTCGATGCCGCGCAGGATCTGGCCTTCCGTGAGCCCCATACCGCGCGCGGCTTCGATCGCGGCCGGCGATACGCGCTGCAGCCCGAGGGCCGTGTTGGCGACGATCGGCAGCAGGGAGTAGAGGAATAGCGCGACCACGGCCGGCGCAGCTCCAATGCCCTCGATGCCGAGTTTCGCGGCGAGTGGCACGGCGGCCGAAAGCGCGGCGAGGGGAGCCATCAAGATGCCGAACAGGGCGATCGAGGGAATCGTCTGCACCACGTTGAGCAGACTCAGCGTCGGTGCGCGCAGACTCGGCAGGCGGTGGCACATCAGGCCGAGCGGCAGGGCGAACGCCACGGCCGCGGCCAGCGAACCGAAGGCGAGTTCGAGATGCCGCAGCGCCTCGGCGGCGAAGCGGTGTGCGTGCACCGCATACTCCCGCATGATCGACAGGTCATCGAACACCCCGCGGGAGAACGCCATTCCCGTCGCCCCCAGGCAGATGACGAGGCCGAGGACGCGGGCGATCGGTCCCGGGCGCAGCTGCATCGCCGCGTCGACGGCGAGCAGAGCGGCACAGGCGAGCAGCAACCAGCACCCGGCACCCGGAGCGATGCGGAACACCAGATTGCCAGGCGGGGTCAGCCGGTCGGCCGCGGCGGCGGCGGCGGCGGCGACTGCGGCCAGACCGCCGAGCGCGGTCACGAGTCGCAGCCAGGCCGAACGCCCGGCGACGGCGGCAGCCGCCGAGAGCGCGCAGACCAGCAGGCAGGGCACGGCGAGCCGCGACGGCAGCGCCGCGCCGAAGTCGAGCGGTACGCCGGGCACGATGCGGTTCATCTTGAACACCACGAACGGCAGGCCGGCGAGCGCCACCGCTCCCACGGCGAACAGCGCGAGGCCGAGCGGATCGGGGCGAGCGAGGGAACGAGACTCGCCGGTGGCCACCCTATTCAATGCAACAGCCCCAGGGTCTTCAGGTAGTCGGCCGCCACCGCATGAGTTGATTCGCCGTCGATCTGCACGCGCGCATTCAGCCGACGCAGCGTCGCGGCGTCGAAACTGCGCATCAGCGGCCTAACCAGCGCGCGAATCTCCGGATGACGCGCCAGGACCGCTTGGCGGACGATCGGCACCGGTGCGAACACCGGCTGATCGTGGCGGTCGTCCTCGAGGATCACGAGGTTCGCCGCGACGATGCCGCCGTCCGTCCCATAGACCATCGCCGTGTTGGTGCCGTCGGTGCCGGCCGCCGCCGCGGCGATCGTCGCGGTCGTCTCCCCGCCGGCGAGGACGATCAACTGATCCTCGCTCAGGTTGAAACCGTAGGCGCGCTCGAGCGAGCGCAGGGTTCCGCCATTGGCGAACTCCGCCGAGCAGGCGAGCACGATACGGCCGCCGCTGCGCGCCCAGCGCGCGAAGTCGCTCAGGTCGCGCAGGTGCTCGGCATCGGCGACGTCGCGGCGCACGGCCAGCGCCCAGGAGTTGTCGGCGTCGGCCGGCGTGAGCCAGACGACGTGATTGACGCGTTCATCGAGCGCGGCGCCGAGATCGTAGCCCCGCCTCAAGCTCTTCCAGGCCGGATCCCCGGGACGGTTGAAGAAATACGCGGCATCCCCCGTGTACTCGACGTACAGGTCGATCTGTCCAGTAAGCAGCGCGCGGCGAACCACCGAGGTGACTCCCAGGCGCAACCGGTCGACGGTATGGATCCCGTGGGCGTCGAGGATCAGGCGGATCATCTCGCCGATCATCGCCGACTCGCTCGAGAGCTTCGAGGAGACCACCACCGCGGACCGTGCCGGCATGGATGCGAGCAGGATCCCGACCAGGATCGCACCGAACCCGCCCGAACGTCGTCTCACCGTGTACCCTCTGCGCTCCCCCACCGCAGCACACGTTGTCGGTTGTCGGCCGGCCCGTCAAGTCGCCCGCGCCGCGAGCGGCGCTATAGACTCGAATGCGCGCGCAGGAACTCGGCAAACGCACGCAGCGGTGCCGGCACCGGCTGGCCACGCGAGTAGTACAGGAAATAGCCTGCCCAGGGTGGTGCCCAGTCCTCGAGAACCGTGACCAGAGCGCCGCTGTCGAGGTGCGGGCGCACGTAGGCATCGACCGTGTAGCCGATCCCGAGACCGTCGAGCACGGCGCGCACCGCCAGGTCGACGCTGTTGACGATCAGCGGACCACGCACGGCGATCTCGATCTCCTTGCGGCCCTTCCTGAAGAACCAGGGAGAGATCTCATCGACCGAGCGACGATAGCGGATACAGGCGTGCGCATGCAGGTCCTGAGGCACCGCCGGCGCCGGATGGCGGGCGAGATACGCAGGCGCGGCGACCGTGATGATCCGCGAGTTCGGGAACACCTGCGCCACCGTCATGTCCTGCGCGATCCAGCGTCCGTAGCGAATGCCGGCGTCGAATCGGCCTTTGACGATGTCCTCACCGGTCGCGTCCGAGACCACCACGTCCAGTTCGATCGCCGGATAGGTCGACAGGAATCGGGCGAGCAGCGGCGCGAGCATCATGTTCGCCGGAATGGTCGAGACGCTGAGGCGTAGGCGGCCGGCCGGCTTGTCGCGCAACTCCTCGACGGCCTCGAGAGCGCTCGACAACTGCTCCATGGCCGGCCGGATGCGCGCCAGCAGTCGCTCCCCGGCATCCGTCAGCGACACGCTGCGCGTGGTCCGGTTGAACAGGCGCACGCCGAGTCGCCCCTCGAGACCCGTGATCGCGGCGCTGAGGCTCGA
>JAGWPY010000123.1 GCA_028870275.1 Gammaproteobacteria bacterium
CGCCCGAGCTCGGTGTCGAGCGAATCGCGTTCGGCGTCGAGCTTCTCGAGTTTGGCGAACAACTCGCGGGTGCGGAAGCGCTCATAGACGACCGCGGTCGCGCTGCCGAGCACGGCGAACCACAACACCGGCAACAGCAGCAGCAGGATCCGTCGCCCGCTCATGCCGCGAGCTCTCCCTCGAGCCGCTCGGCGACGCGAAGCCGTGCGCTGCGGGCCCGGGGATTGCCCGCGGTTTCCGCCTCGTCCGGCACGATGGGCTTGCCGACCAGCCGCAGCTTCGGGCGGGCGTGCGCCGGCACGTGCGGCAGGCCGGCGTACATCGGATCCGGCGTGGCATGGCGCTGCATGAAGCGCTTGACGATGCGGTCCTCGAGCGAGTGGAAGCTGATCACGGCGAGGCGCCCGCGCGGTGCGAGCCGGGCGAGCGCGGCGTCGAGCGCGAGCTCGAGCTCTCCGAGTTCGTCATTGACATGGATCCGCAGCGCCTGGAACACGCGAGTCGCCGGATGCTTGTGCCGCTCGCGCGTCGGACTGACCCGCGCGATCAGCTCGGCGAGCTGCAGGGTGCGGCTGAACGGCGCGCTGCGCCGGTCGGCGACGATCGCCCGGGCGATGCGCATCGCGAATCGCTCCTCGCCGAGCTCGCGGAAGATGCGGGCGAGTTCGCGCGCATCGGCCGCGTTCACCACGTCGGCGGCGCTCGGGCCCCGGCCCGGATCCATGCGCATGTCGAGGGGACCGTCCTCGGTGAAGCTGAAGCCACGGCGCGGGTCGTCGAGCTGCGGCGAGGAGACGCCGAGGTCGAGCAGCACCCCGTCGAGGCGCAGCCCGGCCTGCATCCGCTCGGCGCATTCACCCAGCCTGGAGAACGGCGCGAGGCAGATCGACACGCGCGCGTCGTCGCCGAAGCGCGCGCGCGCGGCGGCGATCGCCTCCGGATCACGGTCGAGGCACAGGAGCCGTCCGCCGGCGGCGAGTTTCTCGAGAATCGCCGCCGCATGCCCGCCCCGACCGAAGGTCGCGTCCGCGTAGGTGCCGTCCGGCCGGACGTTCAGCGCCGCGACGGACTCGACCAGCAGTACCGGCACGTGCATCCCTGGCGCTCTCTGTGCAGCAGTCATTGCAATCCCACGCTCGTTGACCGGTCGGAACCGATCTAGAGCGTCAGCGTTTCGAGTTCGGCAGGCAGATCGGCCGCGGGTTCGTCGCCCGCGAGCCACTCGTCCCGCCGCGCCTCCCAGTGCGCCTCGTCCCAGAGCTCGAAGCGCATGCCCTGGCCGATCAGCATCGCCTCGCGGGTGAGGTTCGCGAACTCGCGCAGCTTCGGCGGCAGCAACAGCCGGCCGTGAGCGTCGAGCTCGACTTCCGTGGCGTGGCCGACCATGAGGCGCTGTAGCCGCCGCGCCTGGGGATTCAACGAGGGCAATTGCATGAGCTTGCGCTCGATCGCCTCCCAGTCCGGCAGCGGATAGATCAACAGGCAGCGATCCTTGTCGACCGTGACCACGAGGCGCCCGCCGCAGATTTCCTGCAGCCGCTCGCGATAGCGGGTCGGCATCACCAGCCGCCCCTTGGCATCGAGAGTCAGTTTGTTGGCGCCGCGAAACATCGGTGAATGGGTCACTGAAACCCATTATTCCCCACTTTTTCCCACCTGCCGCCACTATAGGGATCGGCGCGTCGGACTGTCAACGCTTTAAGTTAAAAAAATGCTCGTAAGGACAGTCACTTAGGGTGTATTTCGCATACCGGGATCGGGGGCCGGCTCAACGCCCTCTTTGATATCAGAGAATTAGGCGTTTTTCTTTAGAACACGCCAGAGGATTAAATCGGCTGGCGGGGCCCGTGAGGAGGCGTTAGAGAGTCGGCCGTTAAGCCGGGTTCTGTCTAGGACAGTCATTCCTCTGGGATACGCGTCACCGCGTACCTCGAGCGACCTACCCGGAAGCTCCCGTGAGCCACGGGGATGCGGCCTAAAGGCACCGCGCGCTTCCCTATTTGGTCTTGCTCCAGGTGGGGTTTGCCATGCCGCCGCTGTTACCAGCGTCGCGGTGCGCTCTTACCGCACCATTTCACCCTTGCCGGCGCCTCGCGGCGCTTGGGCGGTATCCTTTCTGTTGCACTTTCCGTGGGCTCGCGCCCCCCAGGTGTTACCTGGCACCTCGCTCGATGGAGCCCGGACTTTCCTCCATGCGCGCAAGGCGCACAGCGACTGTCTGGCCGACTCTCTAACGCGCGCAGCGTAGCAAATCGGCGGCCGGTCAGTGCGGTTCTTCGGAGCCAGCCGCGCGCAGCGCGAGTGCCCGGCGGTAGACCTCGTTGTCGCGCAAGCCCGAGATCCGTGCCGCCAGCCGCGCCGCCTGGGCGAGCGGGAGTTCGGCGAGCAACGGTTCGAGCAGGCGGTCGAGCTCCGCAGCCCCGGCCGATTCCTCGCGCGGCGCGGCCCCCTCGATCACGACCACGGCCTCGCCGCGGGCGAGGTCCGGATCCTGTGCGGCGAGCGAGGCGAGTTCGTCGAGACGGCCGCGGTGGACCCGCTCGTGCATTTTGGTGAGTTCGCGCGCAACGGCCGCCGAGCGCTGCGCGCCGAGGACGGTCACACAGTCGCCGAGCATCTCGCCGAGCCGATGCGGCGATTCGTACAGCACGAGCGTGCGGGAGTCGTCGGCCACTGCGGCCAGACGTCGGCGCCGCGCCGCGGCGCGCGCCGGCAGGAAGCCTTCGAAGGCGAAGCGGTCGGTGGGCAGTCCGGCGATCGACAATGCGGCGATCGCCGCGCAGGGCCCGGGCACGGCGATGACCTCGCAACCGGCCGCGGCGGCGGCACGCACCAGCGCATAGCCCGGATCGCTGATCGCCGGCGTGCCGGCATCGCTGATGAGCGCGACGTCCTCCCCCGCGGCGAGCCGCGCGACGAGGCCGGGCGCCCGCTCGAGTTCATTGTGTTCGTGCAGCGACACCAGCGGCTTTGCGATGCCGAAATGGCGCAGGAGCGGTGCGCTGTGGCGCGTATCCTCGGCGGCGATCACCGCCGCCGATTCGAGCGTCCGGCGCGCGCGGTCGGAGAGGTCGCCGAGGTTGCCGATCGGCGTCGCGACCACGTACAGCCTGCCGGCGGGGGGCTTTGCCACTATAATTCTCGCCTCGACCGAAGTTGCGGCAGAAGGGCTCAAAGCGTATGGCAGCACACCGCCGGCGTCCATCGACGATCACGGGCATCGCGCTATGGCTCGCACTCGCGACCTCGGGCTGCAGCCTGGTCGCTCCGATCCCGGCGCAGGCGCCGGGCGGAGCCAGCGCCGCCGGGGCCGCGGGCGAGTCGCCGAGCGCGGCCGCCGGCCGAGCCCTCGTTCCCGGAGCGGCGACGCCGACCGGCGTCATCGCGCAGTTCCCGCGTCGCATCGCCCTGCTCCTGCCCCTGTCCGGACCCACGGCGGCGGCGGCCGCGGCGATCCGCGACGGATTCGTCGCCGCCTGGCTGCAACAGGACCCGGCGGCGAGGCCGGACGTGCGCATCTACGACGTCGCGGCCACGCCGCTGCCCGCGGCCTACGACGCGGCGGTCGCGGACGGCGCCGATTTCGTCGTCGGCCCGCTCACCAAACAATCGGTCGATGCGCTCGTACCGCTCGCGAACGGCCGCTTGCCGGTGCTCGCGCTGAACTACCTGCCGGATGGCATGCACGCGCCGCGCCAGTTCTACCAGTTCGCCTTGCATCCGGAGGACGAGGCGCGCAGCGTCGCCAAGCGCCTGATCGCCGACGGCCACCCGCGCGGTGTCGTGATGGTTCCGGACGGGGACTGGGGCACGCGGGTCGCGAACGCATTTTCCTCGGAACTGACCGGCCTCGGCGGCGCCGTGCTCGCGCTCGCCCACTACGACCCGACGCAGGTGGACTTCAGCGACATCATCCGCTCGGAACTACAGGTCCACGAGGCGCGCGGCGAGGTGCCGAGTCACCGGCCCGACGCCTCGTTCGTGTTCGTCGCCGGCCCGCCGCAGATCACGCGCCTGGTCATGCCTCAGCTCAAGTTCCATTTCGCGGGCGACCTGCCGGTCTATTCGATGCCCGACGGCTACGCGCCGGACACGCTGGCGAACGCCGACATCGATCACATGTTCTTTCCGGACATGCCGTGGATGGTCGGCTCCGACCCGGCGACGGTTGCGGTTCGCGACGCGATCCACTCGGCCTGGCCCGCGCTCGCAACGCGCTTCGACCGCCTGTACGCGTTCGGCTTCGATGCCTATCGCCTGGTCCCGGCCCTGCGCTCGGGCTATTTCGACGGTGGCGCACCGCTCGCCGGCGTGACCGGCGCCTTGAGCCTCGATCGCGACGGCCGGATCCATCGAGCCCTGGTCTGGGCGCGGATCCAGGACGGCATCGCCAAGCCGCTCTAGACGCGCGCCGTCAAAATAGCCGGTTTCGGCCGCTTATCGGCCGTGACCCGCGACCGCCCGCGCGCGCATGCTCGCGCTCATGCGCACCACCGTGCCGCGCAACGACGGAACCGACCGATGCCGCCTCGGACTCGCGGCGGAACTGCGTGCCGGGCGATTTCTCGAGCGGCGCGGCCTCAAGGTGCTCGCGCGCAACTTCAGCTGCCGGGCGGGAGAGCTGGATCTGGTCTGTATCGAGGGTCCGATTCTCGTGATCGTCGAGGTGCGCCGGCGCTCGAGTCGCGCCTTCGGCGGCGCGCTCGCGTCCGTGACCGCCGCGAAGCGGCGGCGCATCAGGATCGCGGCCGCGGTCTACCTCGGCGCCCGGCCCGGACTCGGCCGCATGCCGGTGCGTTTCGACGTGATCGGGATCGATGCGCCCCGGGGCGCGCCGGGCGAGCTCGTCTGGATTCGCGACGCGTTCTAGCCGGCGCGCGCCGCCGCACGCCGGGGTACGCGCTTCGAGATCGTCATTTGACGACCTGGAGCTTCGGCCGGCGGGTGGGCTTCGTTTCGCCCTTGGCCGGCGGCGGCGCGGCCGGCGGCGACGGCGTGCTGCCCGGGTCCGGGTCGGCGTCGCCTTCGGGGAAGATCATGCCCTGGCCGGTTTCGCGCGAATAGATGCCGAGCACCGCCTTGATCGGCACATACACCGAGAAGCTCGCGCCGCCGAAGCGCGCCTCGAAACTCAGGGCGTCGTTGCCGAGCTTCAGTCCCTGGGTGGCGCTCATGCTGACGTTGAGCACGATCTTGCCATCCTTGACGTAGGGACGCGGCACGACCACCCCCTCGAGACCCGCGTCGACGACGATATGCGGCGTGTCCCCGCTGTCGCTGATCCACTCATGCAGCGCGCGCAGCAGGTACGGCCGACGCGGCTTCAACGGCGCATGCTCCGTTCGGCCTCGGTGAGCGAGAGCCGGAAGGTCGGGCGCGCGAAGATCGCGTTCATGTACTTGACGATCGGCTGGGCCTGGGGCGGCAGCTCGATTCCGAGGTGGGGCAGGCGCCACAGGATCGGGGCGATGCTCGCGTCGACCAGGGAGAATTCATCGCTCAGGAAAAACGGCTTCGCGCGGAACACCTCGGCGCTGGCGGCGATCGCCTCGCCGAGGATCTTACGGGCCTGAGCCGCGGCCTTGCCCGAAGGATCGGTCTGGATGTCGCTGGTCATGCCGTACCAGTCGCGCTCGACGCGGTACAGGGCCACCCGGAACTGGGCGCGCGTGACCGGATCGATTGGCATCAGGGGCGGATGCGGGAATCTCTCGTCCAGGTACTCGACGATCACGCGCGAATCGTAGAGGACGAGGTCGCGATCGACCAGCGTCGGCAGGCTGTGATAGGGGTTCAGGTCCAGCAGGTCCTCGGGAAGCCGGCTCTCGTCGGCGCTGACCACGTCGATCGCCAGCCCCTTCTCGGCGAGCACGATCCGGGTGCGGTGGCTCCACGGGTCCGTCGGCCCCGAAAACAAGGTCATCACCGCCCGCCGTGCCACGAACGCTCTCTCCTGAAGGCGATGCGCCTGTTGCCGACGTGCCGTCGATGCGGGCCGCGGTCACCCGCGGCCCGCAGGACCCTCAATGCACGTCCTTCCAGTATTCCTTTTTCAGCAGGTACGCGAACACGAAGAACACGAGCAGGAACAGGGTCACGAACACGCCCATCGACTCGCGCTTCGCCTTGATCGGCTCGGCGGTGTAGTCGAGGAAGTTCGCGAGGTCGCGCACGAACCGGTCGTACTCCTCGGGCGTCATCGAACCCTGGGTGCCGGGCTCGACGCCGACCAGGGTCATGCTCGCATGGCCCGAAGGGTCGGTCTCGCTCTTGTAGACCGGCTTCTGCACGCCCTGAAGCGAGGCGAGCACGAACGGCATCGCAACGTTCGGCTTGTAGAGGTTGTTCACCCCCCAGAGTCGCGTGTGATCGGCGTAGAAGCCCTTCAGGAACGAATAGATGTAGTCGACGCCCATGTAGCGCGCCATCAGCGTGAGATCCGGCGGCTGGTTGCCGAACCAGGTCACCGCATCGTCGCCCGGCATCGCCGAGACGATGTGATCGAGCGGCTTGCTCGAGGTGTACATCAGGTTCTTCTTGAGCAGAGGCAGCGGGATGTGCAGATCCGTCGCCATGCGCTCGTAGCGGATGTAGCGCAGCGAATGGCAACCCGAGCAGTAGTTCATGAAGTCCCGCGCACCGCGCTGCAACGACTGCAGATCGTTGATGTTGGTGTCGGCGTGCAGCAGCGGAACCTCCTGGGCGAGCGCGGCCGCACCGGGAAGGAGGATGGCTGCAATCAACAAAATGCGCTTAAGCATGTCCCGTGACCCTCTCAGGCACCGGCTTGACACGATCGATTTTCGTGTACCACGGCATCAACAGAAAGAAGGCGAAATAGATCGCCGTTCCGACGCGAGCGAGCAGCGGATAGATGCCCGCGGGCGGATGCATTCCGCACACGCCGAGCGTGACGAATGCGACCACGAACAGGGCGAGCGCGATCTTGTAGATCGGCCCCTTGTAGCGGATCGACTTCGCGGGGGAGCGGTCGAGCCAGGGCACGAAGAACAGGATCACGACCGCCGACCCCATCACCAGAACGCCCCAGACCTGCGTGCCGGCGAACGAGGGAACCGCCCGCAGCATCGCGTAGAACGGCGTGAAGTACCACACCGGGGTGATGTCGGGCGGCGTCTGCAACGGGTTGGCCGGCGTGTAATTGGCGCTCTCCAGGAACAGGCCGCCGAAGGTCGGCTCGAAGAAGATCACGCCGCAGAAGAGCAGCAGGAATCCCGCGACTCCGACCATGTCCTTGACGGTGTAGTAGGGATGGAACGGAATGCCGTCGAGCGGGTGCCCGTCCTTGCCCTTCAGCTTCTTGATCTCGATGCCGTCGGGGTTGTTGGAACCGACCTCGTGCAGCGCCATGACGTGCGCGATGACCAGGAAGACCAGCGCGAGCGGCAGCGCGGCGACGTGCAGCGCGAAGAACCTGTTCAGCGTCGCGTCGGCGATCACGTAGTCGCCGCGGATCCACTCCACCAGGGTGGATCCCACCACGGGCAGGCTGCCGAACAACGAGGTGATCACCTGCGCCCCCCAGAAGCTCATATTGCCCCAGGGCAGCACATAGCCCATGAAGGCCTCGGCCATCAGCAGCAGGAAGATCAGGCAGCCGAAGATCCAGATCAGTTCGCGCGGCTTGCGGGCCGATCCGTACATCAGTCCGCGGAACATGTGCAGATACACGACGATGAAGAACGCCGATGCGCCGGTCGTGTGCATGTAGCGGATCAGCCATCCCCACTCGACGTCGTTCATGATGTACTGGATCGAGGCGAACGCCTCGGCCGCAGACGGCTTGTAGTTCATCGTGAGGAAGATGCCGGTGACGATCTGGTTGACGAGCACCAGCAGGGCGAGCGAGCCGAAGAAGTACCAGAAATTGAAGTTCTTCGGCGCGTAGTACTCGGCGAGGTGCTCTTTCCAGAGGCTCGTCAGCGGGAAACGCTGGTCGATCCAGTTGATGAGCCCGCGGCCTTCGGTGCCGCCGGCGGAATCGGATGATGCGGACATCGGTCAACCTCTCCTGCGAATTTAGGCGTTCTGCGAGGCGTCGTCGACGCCGATCACGATGTGCATGTCCTTGCCGAGCGCGTACGGCGGAATCGTGAGGTTCTTCGGCGCCGGCACGTTCTTGAACACCCGCCCGGAGGCATCGTACTTCGAGCCATGGCAGGGGCAGTAGAAGCCGCCCGGCCAGTTCGAGCCGAGGTCGACGCCGGCCAGCTGGAATTCCTTGCGCCGTTCGAACGCGCCGAGCGGCGCGCAGCCGAGATGGGTGCACACGCCGAGGCCCACCCAGTATTCGGGGTTGCGCGCGCGGGCCGCGCCGCTCGCCTTGATGTAGGCCGGCTGCTCGGAGGCGTCGGAATCCGGGTCGACCAGCAGGTCGTTGTGGTCGCCGAGGTGCTGTATGACGTCCTTGGTGCGGCGAACGACGTAGATCGGCTGGCCACGCCAGGCGACTTTGATCATCTGTCCCGGTTCGAGCTTCGAGGCGTCGACCTCCACCGGCGCGCCGAGCGCTTTGGCACGCGCACTCGGATTCCAGGAGGCCAGGAACGGCGCCGCGGCGAAGGCCACGCCGATCGCTCCGGTGCCCACCGTGGCGACGGTCAGTAACCGCCGCCGACTATGATCGACCTGATCGTCCATACCGTCTTCCTCTGCGCGAACAATTGATAAAACTCTACCGCTTCCGGCGACCGCCCGGTGTTTAACATTCGGTAACGAGGGCGCATTATACACGCCAGGACGCACCGACTGCGGTTCCGCGGGTGACCGGCGCGATCCAATCCGATCCGGGTGGGCAGAATTCGGGAATATCGCTTGAAGACAGCGCGCTTCCTCGTGAAATTCCTCGTGAGAGCGGTCGTGCTCGGCCTGGCCGCGGGCTTCCTGATCGTCTGGTGGAAGCCCTCGCTGCTCGACGGGTCGGGGGCGACGCGACGCGAGCAGCCGGCCTCGGGCGTGCCGGGCGGCGCCGCCTCGGTCGCGGCGACCGCCGCGGCGACTCCGCGGGCCGACGCGTCGATGGCGCGATTCATGGGCTTCGCCGACGCGGTCGCCCGCGCCGCTCCGGCGGTCGTCAACATCTATACCGCGAGACTGGTCACCGAGCAGACCGAGGCGCCACCGCTCGCGCAGCTGTTCGGCGACTTCTGGCCCACTTACCGGCGGCGCGTCGAACGCAGCCTCGGTTCCGGGGTGATCGTCAACGGCAACGGTACGATCGTCACCAATCACCACGTCGTGGCCGGCGCCGAGTCGATCATGGTCCAGCTGGCCGACGGCCGCACCACCGAGGCGAAGGTCGTCGGCGAGGATCCGGACACCGATCTGGCCGTGCTGCGCGTCTCGCTCGGCAAGCTGCCGGTGATGCCGCTCGGCCGCTCCGACACGCTGCGCGTCGGCGACATCGCGCTCGCGATCGGCGACCCCTACGGCCTCAGCCAGACCGTGACGCAGGGAATCGTCAGCGCGACCGGACGCGGCCAGCTCGGCCTCGCGACCTTCGAGAACTTCATCCAGACCGATGCGGCGATCAATCCGGGCAACTCCGGCGGCGCCCTGATCGACGCGCGCGGGGAACTCATCGGCATCAACACCGCGGTGCTGAATCGGGCCTATGGCGGGCCCGAGGGCATCGGCTTCGCGATCCCGGTGAACCTGGTGCGCGGCGTGATCCGCCAGATCCTCGAACACGGCCACGTGATCAGGGGCTGGCTCGGCCTCTCGCCGCAGGAGATCAGCAACGCCCAGGCGGCGCAGCTCGGCATGCCCTCGGGCGGCGTGACGGTCGTGAACATCCTGGTGAAGAGCCCCGCCTACGAGGCCGGCGTTCGGCCCGGCGACCTGATCACCGCACTCGACGGCAACCCGATCACCAGCGCGCAGGAACTGGTCAGTCGGGTCGCCGCGCTGAAACCCGGCACCGTCGTGCGGCTCGACGGCAAGCACGGCCTCGTGCCCTTCAGCTACCGCATCGCCGTGATCGAACGGCCGACCGGTGGCCAGTCGACGCATCCTTAGAAGTACCTTAAGGGTCCCTTGGGTCTCAGGCCGGCGTGCGGCGGATCTTCGCGCCGAGGCCCTGCAATTTCTCCTCGATCGCTTCGTAGCCACGGTCGATGTGGTAGATGCGCTCGATTTCGGTGCGTCCGTCGGCGACCAGCGCCGCGAGGATCAGACTCGCCGAGGCACGCAGGTCCGTGGCCATCACCGGCGCGGCGGTCAGGCGGTCGACGCCCTTGATGATCGCGGTATTGCCCTCGAGGCGGATCTCCGCGCCCATGCGCCGCATTTCGAGCATGTGCATGAAGCGGTTCTCGAACACGGTTTCGATGATGGTGCCGACACCTTCGGCGACGGTGTTCAGAGCGGCGAACTGGGCCTGCATGTCGGTCGGGAACGCGGGGTACGGCGCGGTGCGGATGTCGACCGCTCGCGGCCGGCGGCCCTGCATGTCGACCTCGATCCACGAGTCGCCGGTGCCGACCGTGGCGCCCGCCTCCTCGAGCTTGGCGAGCACCGCATCCAGGTGGTCGGGCCGCGTGTTCTTGGCGCGGATCCGCCCGCCGGTGATCGCTCCGGCGACCAGATAGGTACCGGTTTCGATCCGGTCCGGCAGAACCTCGTACTCCGTCGAATGCAGGCGGTCGACGCCCTCGATCACGATCCGGTCGGTCCCGGCGCCCTGGATCCGCGCACCCATCGCCACCAGGAAATCCGCGAGGTCGACCACTTCCGGCTCGCGCGCCGCGTTCTCGAGGACCGTGGTGCCTTCGGCGAGCGCTGCGGCCATCATCAGGTTCTCGGTGCCGGTCACCGTCACCGTATCGAGCACCAGCCGCGCCCCCTTCAGACGGCCCGCCCTCGCCTTGATGTAGCCGTTCTCGATGTGGATGTCCGCGCCCATCGCCTGGAGCCCGGCGACGTGGATGTTCACGGGTCGCGCGCCGATCGCGCAGCCCCCGGGCAGAGAGACATCGGCCTGTCCGAAACGCGCGAGCAAGGGCCCTAGCACCAGGATCGAGGCGCGCATCGTCTTCACGAGTTCGTAGGGTGCGAAGCACTCGCGGATCGACGAGGCGTCGACCTCGACCCGCATCTTCTCGTCGATCGTGACCGACACCCCCATGCGCCCGAGCAGTTCGATCATGGTGGTCACGTCCTGCAGGTGCGGGACGTTCGAGACCACGACGGGGCCGTCGGCCAGCAGGCAGGCCGCGAGGATCGGCAGGGTGGCGTTCTTCGCGCCGGAAATGCGCACCTCTCCGTCTAGCGCGATGCCGCCCTGAATCTGCAGTTTGTCCAAGACGATGCTCCAAGTGACCGGGTCGCCGCGTCCGCGCCCGCGGGTCGCGGCGGCCGCGCCGGCGATCTAGCCGTGGCGCTGCGCGGCGTGTTCGTCGGGCGTGTAGGCCTTCAGCGCGAGCGCGTGGATTTCGTTGCCCATCGCCGCGCCCAGGGTCGCGTAGACCAGCTGATGGCGCTGCAGCGGCCGTTTGCCGGCGAATTGCCCGGCGATCACCACCGCCTCGAAATGCACATTATCGTCGCTGCGCACGCTCACCTTGCAGTCGGCGAGACCCGCGCGAATGAGCTCGGCGACCTGTTGCGGAGTCATCTGCCCTCGATCCTCCAGAATCCTGGGTTTCCGCGCAGTCTACTAGAGAACGCCGGCGGCGGCGCGGCCGCGCGGGACGGGCGAACGCGGTATCATTCGGCGATGCGATCCGCATTCACCGACGACGAACTGATCGAGGCGGCTCGCCGGGCCGTCACGGTCGAGATCGACGGCCTGCGCGCGCAATTGCCGCGCCTCGGCCCAGAGTTCGCGCGTGCCTGCCGGATCTGCCTCGAGTGTCGCGGCCGGGTGGTGGTCACCGGCATGGGCAAGTCCGGACACGTCGCCGGCAAGATCGCCGCGACTCTCGCCAGCACCGGCACGCCCTCGTTCTTCGTCCATCCGGCCGAGGCGAGCCACGGCGACGTCGGCATGATCACGCGCGAGGACGCCGTCCTCGCCCTGTCGAACTCCGGCGAGACCGACGAGATCCTGACCATCCTGCCCGTGATCAAGCGTCTCGGGGTCCCGCTGGTCGCGCTCACCGGCAATCCGGCCTCGGCTCTGGCGCGGGCGTCCAGTGTGCACCTTCACATCGGCGTGCCGGCCGAGGCCTGCCCGCTCAATCTCGCGCCAACCGCAAGTACCACCGCGGCGCTCGCCGTGGGAGATGCGCTCGCGGTGGCGCTGCTCGAGGCGCGCGGATTCACCGAGGAGGATTTCGCTCGATCCCATCCGGCCGGCAGCCTCGGACGGCGCCTGCTGCGGGTCGCGGACCTGATGCGCACCGGCGCCGACGTTCCCCGGGTGGCCCCCGGGACGATGCTCGCCGAGGGCCTGCTCGAGATGTCGCGCAAGGGGCTCGGCATGACCGCGATCGTCGATGAGGACGACCGCTTGCTCGGCATCTTTACCGATGGCGATCTGCGGCGGGCGCTGGACCGGGCCGCGGATCTGCGGGCGACGCGCATCGAGGCCGTGATGACCCGCGACGCGAAGAGCGTCGGGCCGGAGACGCTCGCCGCCGAAGCGCTGCATCTGATGGAGACACATCGGATCACCGCTCTGCTCGTCGTCGATGACGCGGGACGGGCGGTCGGCGCGCTGAACGTGCACGACCTGATGCGCGCGGGGGTGGTATGAAAGCGCGCCGCCCCGCGGCTCTGGCGAGGATCCGTCTGCTCACGCTCGACGTCGACGGGGTTCTCACCGACGGGCGCCTCTACTACGGCGCGCGCGGCGAGTCCCTGAAGGTCTTTCACGTGCGCGACGGCCACGGCATCAAGCTGCTGCAGGCGGCCGGCGTCGCGGTGGCCGTGATCAGCGGGCGCCGCTCGGCGGCGGTGGCGCGGCGCATGCGCGAACTCGGCGTCCGCTCGGTCGTGCAGGCCTGCGACGACAAGGCCGCCGCGCTCGCGACGCTGTGCCGGCGCATGGAGATCTCGCCGCTCGAAGTCGCCTGCATCGGCGATGACACGCCCGATCTGCCGCTGATGGCCGCCGCCGGATTCGCGGCAGCCCCGGCCGACGCGCACCCGCTGGTGCTCGCCGCGGCGCACTGGGTCGCGAACAACCGCGGCGGCCGCGGCGCCGTACGCGAGCTCTGCGACGCGATCCTGCGGGCCCGCGGCGGTGGCCGCTGATGGCGTTCCGTATCCTCACGATCCTGGCGGTGGTCGCGCTGGCGCTCAGCACCTGGTTCCTCGGCATACCGGGACGCTATGGGCGCTCGCAGGGTCCGGCGGCCCGACCGGCGCGACCCGGCTACTATCTCGCCGACGCGGTACTGACCGACTACGACCGCGACGGCGCGCCGAGCATCCGCGTCGCCGCGGGCAGGATCGACCAGATCGGCGGCGGCGAGGAGGTCGCCCTGCACGACATCCGCGTCGACTACCAGGCGCCGGGCGGCGGGACCTGGTTCATGGTCGGTGATCTCGCGCACATCGAACCCGGCGGCAAGACGATCGACGTCAGCGGCAACGTGCGGCTCGAGGGCGCAGAGCCGGCGCAAGCCGGCAGCGCCGTGATCACCAGCCCGCAGATGTCCTACGACGTCGCCGACGAGGTGGTGCGCACGAGCGAGGACGTGCGGATCGAATTCGCCGCGCAGTCGCTCACCGCGCACGGCCTGATCGCCGATCTCAAGAGCCGGCGAGTGCGCCTGGAGTCCCGTGTCAATGGCCGCTTCGTTCCTTAAGGCGGCGGCCGGGGCCGCGCTGCTCGGCGCCGGCGCGGCCGGCGCCGC
>JAGWPY010000013.1 GCA_028870275.1 Gammaproteobacteria bacterium
CCGAGCCCATGGCGTTGCGCTCGATGCAGGGGATCTGCACGAGACCGGCGACCGGGTCGCAGGTCAGCCCGAGGTTGTGCTCCATGCCGATCTCGGCGGCGTTCTCGATCTGTTGATTGCTGCCGTGCAGGGCGGAGGCGAGTCCGCCGGCGGCCATCGAGCAGGCGACGCC
The DNA here is from genome assembly GCA_028870275.1 of Gammaproteobacteria bacterium. Lineage (GTDB taxonomy): Bacteria > Pseudomonadota > Gammaproteobacteria > Steroidobacterales > Steroidobacteraceae > Bog-1198. The sequence continues at coordinate 173 of JAGWPY010000013.1, forward strand.
GACCTCGCCCTGGCAGCCCATTTCGGCGCCGGAGATCGAGGCGTTCTTCTTGTAGAGCATGCCGATCGCGGCCGCGGTGAGCAGGAAACGGATCACGCCCTCGTCGTCCGCACCCTGCTCGAAGCGACGGTAATAGTGAAGCACGGCGGGCACGATGCCGGCGGCGCCGTTGGTCGGCGCGGTGACCACCTGGCCGCCGGCCGCGTTCTCCTCGTTGACCGAGAGCGCGAACGCATTGACCCAGTCGAGAGCGCGCATCGGATCCTGCGGATCGCCGCTCATCAGCTGGCGGAACAGCTTGGGGGCGCGCCTGCGCACACCGAGCACCCCCGGAAGCAGTCCCTGCGCCTCGAAACCGCGTCGTACGCAGTCCTGCATGACCTGCCAGATGCGCAGCAGCTGGGCGCGGACCTGCGCCGGGGAACGCCAGGTGCATTCGCGCGCGAGCATGATCTCGTGGATTTCGAGCCCGCTCGTACGGCCGATCTCGAGGAGCTCCGCCGCGGAGGCGAACTCATGCGGCGCCTGCGCGCGCTGCTCGCCGGTCGAGGCTTCGGCGCCGGCCTGTACCACGAACCCGCCGCCGATGCTGTAGTACTCCTCGCGGGCGAGCACGTCGCGCTCGGCGTTCTGGGCGGTGAAGCGCATGCCGTTCGAGTGTCCGGGCAGCACCTGGTCGAAATGGAACAACAGATTGAGCGGCTCGTCGAAGGCGATCTCCCGGCGCCCGCCGAGCCGGATGCGTCCCTGGCCGCGGATGCGCTGCAGGGCGGGCTCGATCACGGCCGGGTCGATTTCGTCGGGCCGATGGCCCTCGAGCCCGAGGAGCACCGCGCGATCGGTGCAGTGGCCGCGCCCGGTGAGTGCGAGCGAACCGTAGAGCTGTGCGGACACCTCGGCGGTCTGGTCGAGCAGGCCGCGGGCCTCGAGCAGCTCGACGAACCCGCGCGCGGCGTTCATGGGTCCCATCGTGTGCGAACTCGACGGACCGATGCCGATCTTGAAAATGTCGAAAACGCTGAGGTTCATGGTCGAGCGAATGCCTCGCGGGTGAGCACAACCGCCTCCGGTCGCCAGCTCCCCTATCGAGTCATGATACGCTGCGGGTCGCTCGATCCGCTTGTCTGGAGGAGTCATCCATGAACGCATTTCGCTCGATCGTGACCGCCGTCGCGGCGTCCTGGGTCGCCTCGGTCGTGCCGGTGGCGAGCGTCGCCGCCGTGCCCGCGCCGATTGCCGCCGCGGTCGCCGATGCCCATCGTCCGGCCGCGGACCGCGCCCGGGATGCGCTGCGAAAGCCGGCGGCCTGCATCGCGTTCGCCGGGCTGAAGCCTGGCGACCAGGTCGGCGAGTTGCTACCGGGAGAGGGCTATTTCACGCGCATTTTCAGCGGCGTGGTCGGACCGCGGGGACACGTCTATGCAGTCGCTCCGCCGCCCGGGCCGAGCGGCCGCGACTATCAGGCTGGCGCCCGCAAGCTCGCCGACGATCCGCATTACCGCAACGTGACCATCCTCGACGAACGGCTCGCGGACTTGAAATTCCCGCAGCCGCTCGACCTGGTCTGGACCTCGCAGAACTACCACGACCTGCACAATATCCCGCACTTCGACGTGGTCGCATTCGATCGGCGGGTGTTCGCGGCGCTGAAGCCGGGCGGCATCTTCCTGGTCCTCGATCATGCGGCGGCCGCGGGCTCGGGCACGCGCGATACCGACACGCTGCACCGAATCGACCCGGCGGTGGTCAAGCGCGAGGTACTGGCGGCCGGATTCGAGCTGGTGGGCCAGAGCAATCTGCTGCACCGCCCCCAGGATCCGCACACCGCGGCCGTGTTTGCGCCGTCCATTCGCGGGCGGACCGATCAGTTCATCTTCAAGTTCCGCAAGCCGACCACGGCGCATTGACCGAGCGAACTCCGTTGCGCCGCGGTGGTCAACTGTTGCGAGTCCGGGGCGTTTTGCTTCGCAGGAGAGCGGTGATTCGATGCGCGAAATGATGCAACGCAATATCCGGGCGGCGGTGCGGACCGGTGGGTCGGCGGCGCTCGCTGCGCTCTTGCTTGCCGGCTGCGTCGAACAGCCCGTTCGTACGATGGCCGGTCCGCCGCCGCGTCCGCAGAGACTGTTCGTCTATCCTTCGCGTGGACAGAGTCCGGAACAGCAGGATCGCGACCGATACGATTGCCACGTCTGGGCGGTCAAGCAGACGGGCGTGGATCCGAGCCAGGCGAGCGCCGGACCCTATGAGCGGGTCGTGGTGCAGCCGGCACCGGGTGCGGCCACCTTCGCGGGCGCGGTCGGTGGTGCGATCGTCGGCTCGATGATCGGTGGCGACGACAACTCCGGTGTCGGCGCGCTGCTCGGCGGCGTCGCGGGCGCGATGATCGGTTCGGCCGCCGATGCGAACGCGGCGGCACAGGCTCGGCTCACCCGGGAACAAATCGCGACGGAGCGGGCCAATGCGGACTCCTACCGCCGGGCCATCACGGCCTGCCTCTCCGCCCGGGGTTACACGGTGCGCTGAGTCGCTGCGCAGCCATTGGTCGGCACGGGAAATGGAGGTCAGCCGTGAACAGTTCCGTTAGACCCGCGCGCACGGCGCGCGCCTTACGCACATGGATCGGCGCTCTCGCTTTCAGCGTCGCGGCAGCCGGGTTCGCCCAGGCCGCGCCGCCCGATGCGCATCACGGACATCGCCCGGCACCTCCCGAGGGCCGGGCCGTCGCACCCGGTCGGAGCGCGCCACCCAGGCGGCTCTACGACGGACGGGTTCTCGACGATCGCTATCACCACGGCCGCTACTATCCGCCGGTGGGGGCATTCCATCGCGAGCTGCCGCCCGGTTATCGACCGTATTTCTATCGCGGACGACATTACTACTTCGAAGGCGGCGTCTGGTACGCGCCCGGCGCCGCCGGATTCGTCGTGGTGCGCCCGCCGGTCGGTCTGGTGGTCGGCGTGCTGCCGCCGTTCTATTCGACGATCTGGTTCGGCGGTCTGCCCTACTACTATGCCGACGACGTCTACTATTCCTGGGATCCGTCGCTCGATGCCTACGTGGTCGTCGATCCGCCGGCGGGGGCCACGCCGACGGCTCCGCCTCCTGCGGCGGCGAACGATCAGCTGATCCTCTATCCGAAGAACGGCCAGAGCGCCGACCAACAGGCCGCCGACCGCTACGATTGCCATCGTTGGGCGAAGGAGCAGACGGGCTTCGATCCGACCCTGCCCGGTGGGGGTGTGGCGTCAGTCGATCACGAGCGCAGGCGCGAGGATTATCGGCGGGCGATGACCGCCTGTCTCGAGGCGCGAGGCTACGAAGTGAAGTGATCGCGGTCCCTCGCGTCGAGCGGACGTCCGCCCGTGCGCAGCCGCTCGGCGTGCGAGTAGACGTTGCATTGCCGGTCGCGCAGGAACCCGGCGAGCGTGAGCCCCGCCGTGGACGCTAGCTGCACCGCGAGACTCGAGGGCGCACCGATCGCCGCGAGCACCGGGATCCCGGCGCGCAACGCTTTCTGAACCAGCTCGAAGCTCGCGCGGCCGCTCAGCAGCGCGACCCGCTCGGCGAGCGGCAGACGACCTTCGAGCAGCGCGCGACCGACGATCTTGTCGAAGGCATTGTGGCGGCCGACGTCCTCGGTGGCCGACTCGAGATTCCCGGCCCGATCGAACAGCGCGGTGCAGTGGATTCCGCCGGTCTCGCCGAACCGCGTCTGCGCGGCGCGCATCCGTTGCGGCAGGTCGAGCAGCCGTTCCACCTCGAACGGTTCGCCGGGATCGATGCGGATCGCGGCGGCGCGCGCGATCGCGGCGTCGAGACCGGTCGTGCCGCACACTCCGCAGGCGGCGCCGGCCGAAAAGCGTCGTGCCGCGAACGGTACGTCGATCTCGAGGTCCGGCCGCAGACGCAGATACACGACGTTGGGCCGACGGGTGCCGGCCTCGATCGCGACGATGTCGTCGCGCGACTGCACGATCCCTTCGCCGTAGAGCAGACCCGCCGCGAGCGCCTCGTCGTCGCCGGGCGTGCGCATGGTTGCGCCGAACGACACCGGCTCCTCACCGAACGCGGGATGCTGCAACTGGATCTCGAGGGGCGCCTCGACCGCGACCAGGTCCTGCTCGGGCGCGGCCCGGTCGGCGCGCGCGCGCAGGATCGGTACTTCAAGAGTACCGCCGCGCGCCGCTCGCGGCGCGGCAGACCGGTCGGGCGGTTTGCTCGGCATCGAGGTGAATGATACCGTTCGGACGCCCCAAGCGGCATCCAGCCTACGGAGTATCCAAATGTCGAAGACTGCCGAATTGCAAGCACGCCAGGCCGCCGCGGTCCCGGCGGGCGTCGCCACCCGATCGATCGACGTGGTCAAGGCGGAAAACGCCGAATTGTGGGACGTGGACGGGCGGCGTTTCATCGATTTCGCGGCTGGTATCGCCGTCGTGAACACCGGACACCGGCACCCGCGCGTCATGGCGGCGGTCGCCCGGCAGGCCGAGGCGTTCACGCACACCTGTTTCCACGTTGCTCCGTACGAGTCCTACGTGCACCTCGCCGAGCGCCTGAATGCGCTCACGCCGGGCAGCTTCCCCAAGAAGACGATGTTCCTGAGTTCCGGAGCCGAAGCGATCGAGAACGCGATCAAGATCGCGCGGATCGCCACCGGTCGCGGGGCGGTGATCGCCTTCACCGGCGGTTTCCACGGGCGGACGCTGCTCGCGATGGGGCTCACGGGCAAGGTCATGCCCTACAAGCGAGGCTTCGGTCCCTTCCCGGCCGGCATCTACCACACGGCGTTTCCGAGCCCCTACCGCGG
>JAGWPY010000124.1 GCA_028870275.1 Gammaproteobacteria bacterium
ATCACGTTGGCGCTCGCCGCGAAACTCATCGCCGGCACGATCACCTCATCGCCCGGACCGATGCCGCAGGCAAGCAGCGCGATCTCGAGGCCTTCGGTGGCCGAGGTGAGCGCGCGCACGGCACGCCCGCCGCTCAAGTATCGGGCGAGCGCCGCCTCGAGCTCGAGGACCTTCGGGCCGCTCGCAATCTGGCCGGAGCGGAACACGTCGGCGACCGCGGCGATCGTCTCCTCGTCGACCGTCGGCCGCGTGAACGGCAGGAAATCCTTCATGAACCACCTCTCGAGACCAGCACGACCCCAACGCAGATCAGCGCAATGCCGATCAGTTTCACCGGCGAGAACGATTCGCCGAGCCACCAGACCGACGCGAACGCGACCACGACATAGCCCAGCGAGAGCATCGGATAGGCGACGCTCACCGGTGCGCGCGACAGGGCGGCCAGCCACACGCAAAGGCTCGCCCCGTAACAGGCCATGCCGACCCAGAACGGCGGGCTGCGCGCGAGCAGCCCGATGCTCGCGAGGAGCGTCGCCGTGTCGAAGCGGGTGAACGTGGCGAGCGGCCGGGTGGCCACTTTCAGCACGAGCTGGGCGGCGGCGTTCAGGCCGACGCCGGAGAGGATCAGCAGCCAGGTCAGCCAACTCATCGGCGCGACACCAGCACGCGGTGGCCGTCCCGGCCGAGCTCGCGCATCGGCAGTCCGCGCGAGACCAGGTACTCGTACAGACCCGTCTCCATGACCGCGCAGGCTCGCCCCGAGGCCATCCAGCGCGCCACGAACTCGCTGATCGTCGGGATCTCGCGCCCGGGGTCGCGGCGCAGCCCGAAATCGAGCTCGCCGCGATAGGAGACCAGATCGATCGTGCGTCGCCAGTAGAACGGCAGGGTCTGGTCATAGGTCGCCACGCTGTAGATCGGCAGGCCGCGATCGGCCGCCGGCAGCGCCGCGGCGAGGTCGCGCCCCGAATAGAGCGGCGCGACCAGGGTCGCCGAGCGGATCAGCAACAGTACCCCTAAGCACCAGCCGGCTCCGAGGATCACGGCGCCACCCGTCGGATCGCGGTCGCGACGCGCGAGCACGAGCGCCCCCGACAGACCGAGCACCGCGGCGATGCGCAGCAGTGGCCCGGCGAGCGGCAGGAAATAGGGCGCGCGGGCGACGCCTGCGAGCAGGCGGGGCAGCGCGAAATGCGCGGCCAACAGCGCGAGCGCCGTGACGAGCGTCACCGCGGCGGCGGTCACGAGGTCGCGGCGCATCGCCGAGGCCGGACGCAAGGCGATCAGGATCGCGAGCGGCGGCATGACCGGCAGCAGGTACGGAATGAGCTTCGAATCCGAGATCGAGAAGAACAGCAGCGTGAACACGATCCAGATCCACAGGAAACGCTGCGCATCGAACTCGCGGACCGGACGGCGCGCACGCCAGCCCGAGAACAGCACGCGCAAGCTCGTGAAGCTCCAGGGCAAGGAGCCGGCGAGCAGCACCGCACCGAAGAACCACCAGGGCGCCTGCCGGTCCGCCTCGGGCGTGAGGTAACGCGCGAAATGCTCGTGGATCAGATAGAAATCCAGGAATCCGGGCAGACGGCGCTCGACGAGCCAGTGCCAGGGCACGGCGATCACCAGGAACAGCGGCAGACCGAAGCGAATCCAAAGCCTTCGCCAGGGAGCGAGATCGCGCGTGAGCAGCGAATAGAGCGCGAGGCTCGCGCCCGGGATCACGACGGCCTCGAGCCCCTTGCTGAGCACGCCGAGCGCGGCCGCAGCCCAGGCGAGCGCCATCCACCCGGGCGCCGCTCGCGAGCGCGTCTGCGCGATCAGGAACGCGGCCAGCGCGGCGGTCAGGTAGAAGGTGAGCCCCATGTCGAGCGAGAGCATCTGGCCGACCACCGGGAAGAGCGACAGGCTCGCGAGGATCGCCGCGGCACGCCAGGCGGCGCGCTCGTTCCAGAGGTGGCGGACCAGCAGGAACACGAGCAGCAGCGTGCCGAGCGCGGTCAGCGAGGTATACAGTCGCGCCGAGAATGCGCTGAGCCCGAACCATCGGTAACTGAGCGCGGTCGCCCAGTACTGCAGCGGCGGCTTCTCGGCATAGACGAGACCGTCGAGGTGCGGCACGACCCAGTCGCCGCCGACCAGCATCTCGCGCGGGATCTCGGCGTATCGGCCCTCGTCGGGATTGAACAGCGGCCGGACCGCGCTCGCCGCGAACCAGACCAGCACGACGAGTGCGCCGAGCAGCACGAACGGCAGGCGCCCTGCCGTCGGCGCCGCGGCCTCCCGACCCGCCGGCTCGTTCACGCCACCACCGCTTCGCCGGCCACCGCGAGCAGGCCCGAACGCCCCGGCACCTCGCCCCGCTCGACCGGACGCACCGCCAGGGGCGAGGCCGTCGCGAGCCGGTGGATCACCTGCATCGGCGCGAGGCTCGCTCCGGCCTCGCGCCAGCGCGCGAGCAGGCGCTCGAACGGAGCGAGCAGGCGCTGGCCCTCGAGTTCGGCGTGCAAGGTGAACACCTGCAGGCGCGGCGCATCAGCCGCCGTCGAGCGCGCGAACACCGCATCGCCGACGTTCGTCTCGTCGATGCCGTCGAGACCGATCAGCTCGTCGAAGGTCGGCAGCGTGGTCGGCAGCTGCGGGCAGGCGTGCGCCGCGCGGGCCGCGGCGATGCTCTCGCCGCCCAGCCGCGGCAGGAAGGGCTCCCGCCCGCGCGCATCGCTCGCGTAGTCGAGGCCGTACTCGCGCTCGAGCGCGAGCGCCGCCTCGTTGATCTGCCATCCGGCGGCCGCATGAGAGCGCGGCGGCGCCCCGAACACCGCGGCGAAGGCCTCGATGCCGCGCGTGAATTCGCGGCGCGTCCACTTTGCATCGGCCGTGGCGACGCCATCCTGCCAGCGGATGTGGTCGTAGGTGTGGAGGCCCACCTCGAAGCCCGCATCGCGTACGCGGCGCATCTGATCGCCCGCCGCCCGGCCGATCCGCGGCCCCGGCAGGAGCACGCCGTACATCAGGGTCTTGATTCCGTAGTGCTTGACGACCGAGGTGCGTGCGACCTTCTGGGCGAAGCCGCGGCGAAACACCCGACGGATCGCCCGACCGGTGTGATCCGGGCCCACCGAGAAATAGAAGGTCGCGCCGATGCGTTCGCGCGCGAGCAGCGCGGCGAGCCGCGGCACGCCCTCACGGGTGCCGCGCAGGGTGTCGACGTCGACCTTGAGGCCGACGTGCACGCCTTCAAGCATCGCCGGACAACAGATCCGAGGCGGCCGGCAGCGCGTGCGCGTAGGCGTCGAAGATCGCATTCAGCGCCGCGCGCATGTCGGTCTTCGGCTGCCAGCCGAGCTCCGCGGAGGTGTTCTCGATCGACGGCAGGCGCGCCGGGATGTCGGCGTAGCCCTTGCCGTAGTACTGCATCGCCGAGACCTCGACCAGGCGGGTCTTGCGCGCGGTCGGTGCGTATTCGGGGCGCGCCCGGGCGATCTCCAGCATCATCTCGGCGAGCTGGCGAATCGAGTAGAGGTTCGCGGGGTTGCCGATGTTGTAGATCTTGCCGTCGGCGATGCCGCCGGGGTTGTCGATGATCTTCGCCAGGCACTCGATCGCGTCGTCGATGTAGGTGAAGGCGCGCGTCTGGTGGCCGCCGTCGACCAGCTTGATCGGCTCGCCGCGGACGATGTGGCCGAGGAACTGGGTGAGCACGCGCGAGCTCCCCTCCTTCGGCGTATCGATGCTGTCGAGCCCCGAGCCCACCCAGTTGAACGGGCGGAACAGCGTGAACTGCAGGCCCTGCTGGCCGTAGGCCCAGATCACCCGGTCGAGGAGCTGTTTCACGCAGGAGTAGATCCAGCGCTGCTCGTGGATCGGTCCCAGCACGAGTTCGGACGTCGAAGGGTCGAAGGCCGGGTCGCGACAGGCGCCGTAGACCTCGGAGGTCGAGGGGAAGACCACCCGCTTGCCGTACTTCACGCAGTGGCGAATGATCGGCAGGTTCGCCTCGAAATCGAGTTCGAACACCTTGAGCGGCGCGCGCACGTAGGTCGCCGGCGTCGCGATCGCGACCAGCGGCAGGATCACGTCGCACTTGCGCACCTGGTACTCGACCCACTCGCGGTTGATGGTGATATCGCCCTCGACGAAGTGGAAACGCGGCTGGCCGAGGAGCGTGGCGACGCGTTCGGACTGCAGATCCATGCCATAGATCTGCCAGTCGGTGTGCGCGAGGATGTATTTGCTGAGGTGGTGGCCGATGAAGCCGTTCACGCCCAGGATCAGTACGTTTTTCAAAGTCAGTCCCTCGGAAATCTTGCGAGCGATCAAATCAGCGCGAGGCGGCCCTGCGCAAGCGGCGCGGGCGGCGAGTCCGCGGTCGCCCCGCGGCCGTCGACCGCGAGGTCGAGTACCTTCAGCCGGCGCCCGTCGATGCAATCGACGAACCACTCGCCCCCGCTAGCATACAGGCCCGGGGCGCCGCCGGCATCGCGCGCCGGCTCCGGGTCGAGCCGAGTGGCCCGGAAATCGAGCCGGTGGCCGCCGATTTCGCAGAACGCCCCCGGAAACGGCGGCGCGACCGCGCGCACCAGGTCATGAATCGCCTTGGCGCCGAGACGCCAGTCGATCCGCCCGTCCTCGGGCACCCGGCGGCCGAAATAGGAACCGCGCGAGAGCTCCAGATCGCGGGCCTCGGCGGTGCCCGCGACGAGGCGCGGGAGGCTGCGCGCAAGCACCTGTTCGGCCGCCTCGGCGACCCGCTGCGAGACCTGGAGCGCGGTGTCGTTCTCGCCGATCGGCACCGACTTCTGATCGACGAGCCGGCCCGCATCGGGCTTCTCGACCATGTAGTGCAGGCTCGCGCCGGTCTCGGTCTCGCCGTGCAGGATCGCCCAATGGATCGGCGCGCGACCGCGGTACTTCGGCAACAGCGAGCCGTGCATGTTGAGCGCGCCGCGCGGCGCGAGCGCGAGCCAGGCGGGACTGAGAAGATCGCGGTAGTAGAACGAGAACAGGAAATCCGGCGCCGCGGCGCGACCCACCTCGAGCCAGGATGGCGAGTTCACATCGGCCGGCGTCTCGACGCGCAGGCCGTGACGGTGGGCGATCTCGGCGACGCTCGCGAACCAGCGGTGCTCATGCGGATCGTCCGCATGCGTAAAGACGATCGGGATCTCGACGCCCTGTCTGATCAGCACCGCGAGGCAGCGCGCGCCGACCTCGCTGTAGGCGAACACCACGGCGCGGGTCACGCCTGTGAATCCTCGCCGTCACTCTCCAGGACTGCCTGGACGATGTAGCGCGGCCGCTCGCGCACCTGCGCGTAGATGCGCCCGACGTACTCGCCGAGCAGGCCAATGCCGAAGAGCGCGATGCCGACCAGGAAGAACAGGATCCCGAACAGCGTGAACACGCCCTCGACCTGAGGGCCCAAGAACAACCGTTGGAGCGCGAGGTACAATACGAGCAGCGCCGAGAGCAGCGAGATCGCCATGCCGATCATCGAAAAGAGCTGCAAGGGCACCACCGAGAATCCCGTGATCAAATCGAAGTTCAGGCGGATCAGACTATAGAGCGAGTACTTCGAGGCTCCGGCGAAGCGCTCCTCGTGGGCGATCGGGATCTCGACCGGACGCAAGGCGTACAAGGACGCGAGCGCCGGGATGAAGGTGTTGACCTCGCGGGTTTCGTTGAGCGCGTGCACGACCGAGCGCGAGTAGCCGCGCATCATGCAGCCCTGGTCGGTGATCCGCACCGGCGTGATCCATTCGCGCAGACGGTTGATCGCCCTCGAGAGCACCCGCCGCCAGAGGACATCCTGGCGTTGCTGGCGGATCGTGCCCACGTAGTCGTAGCCCTCATCGAGCTTGGCGACGATGCGGCCGAGTTCCTCGGGCGGATTCTGCAGATCCGCATCCATCGTGACGATGTACTCGCCGCGCGCATAGGCGAGACCGGCCATCACCGCGGAGTGTTGACCGAAGTTCGCGTGAAAGAGCACCACGCGCGTCTCGCGCGGCCGGCGGGAAAACTGGTCGCGAAGGAGCGCTGCGGAGCGGTCGCGACTGCCGTCGTTCACGAACACGCATTCGTAGGCGATCTGTAGCGCATCGAGCGCAGGGTACAGCCGCGCGAACAGGGTCGGCAGCACCGCCTCCTCGTTGTAGACGGGGATCACGACCGAGAGCTTCGGGGTTCGCGATGACATGACGGTTGTTCCTCGGAACCCGCTCAGTGATCCGCCGCGACCGCACCCTGGGCGGCGAGGATCGCGAGTACCTCGGCGGTACGCTCGCGCATCAACGCCTCCGAGCCGCGCGCCTCGACGTTCAGCCGCAGCAGCGGCTCGGTGTTGGAGCTGCGCAGGTTGAAGCGCCAGTCGGCGAACTCGAACGACACGCCGTCCGTGCGGTCGACCGAGAGCGCCGCGGCGGCGTAGGCCGACTCGACCGCGGCGCTCGCCGCGCGCGCATCCGGCACCCGATAGTTGAGCTCGCCGCTCGCCGGGAACGCGCGCATGCGCGCACCGACCAGCGCCGAGAGCGTCTGACCGGATTCGCAGAGGAGCTGCGCGATGAGCAGCCAGGGGATCATGCCGCTGTCGCAGTAGGCGAAACGGCGAAAGTAATGGTGCGCGCTCATCTCGCCGCCGTAGACCGCGTCGACCGCGCGCATCTTGTCCTTGATGAAGGCGTGCCCGGACTTGCACAGCACCGGCACGCCGCCCGCGGCGCGCACCATCTCGACCGTGTTCCAGGTCAGGCGCGGATCGTGCACGACGCGGCCGCCCGGTTCGCCGCGCAACAGAAGCGAGGCGAGGAGCCCGACGATGTAATAGCCTTCGATGAAGCCGCCATGCTCGTCGAACAGGAAGCAGCGGTCGAAGTCCCCGTCCCAGGCGATGCCGAAGTCGGCGCCATGCCGGCGGATCGCCTCGATGGTCGGCCGGCGGTTCTCCTCGATCATCGGGTTCGGGATGCCGTTCGGGAAGCGCCCGTCCGGCGCGTGATGGATCTTCACGAACTCGAACGGCAGATGCGGCTCGAGCCGGTCGATGACGAGGCCCGCGCCGCCGTTGCCGGCGTTGACGACGATCTTCAAGGGCTTGAGCTTCGCCCGGTCGACGTAGGAGAGAAGGTGCGCGACGTAGGCCGCGTCGGTGTCGACCGCGCGACGAGCGCCCGGCTTCGCCGCAGCGGCGAACTCGCCGCGCTCGGCGAGCGCGCGGATTTCCTTGAGGCCATTGTCGCCGCTCACCGGCCGCGAGCCTTCGCGCACGAACTTCATGCCGTTGTAGTCGGCCGGATTGTGGCTCGCAGTGACCATGATGCCGCCGTCGTAGCCGCCGTCGGCGGTCGCGAAATACACGCCTTCGGTGCCGCAGACGCCGATGTCGTCGACGTCGACGCCCGCCTCGAGGAGGCCGCGCGAGAGCGCCTCGGCGAGCGCGGGGCTGGTCAGGCGCACATCCCGGCCGACCACCACGCGCCTCGGCGCGAGGAAAGCCGCATAGCCGCGGCCGACCCGATAAGCGACGTCCTCGTTGAGCTCGTCCGGGATGCGGCCGCGCAGGTCGTAGGCCTTGAAGCAGGCAATCGGCTTCACGTGCTCGTGCCCTCGCGGCCGTAGTTGTCCTCGAAGCGGACGATGTCGTCCTCGCCGAGGTAGGAGCCCGACTGCACCTCGATCAGGTGCAACGGCATCTTGCCCGGGTTCTCGATCCGGTGGGTCGCGCCGATCGGGATGTAGGTCGACTCGTTCTCGGATAAGAGAAAGGTCTTGTCGTCGCGGGTAATTCGCGCGGTGCCGGAAACGACGATCCAGTGTTCGGCGCGATGATGGTGCATCTGCAGCGAGAGCACCCCACCCGGCTTCACCGTGAGGCGCTTGACCTGGAAGCGATCGCCGGCGTCGATGCTGTCATAGCTCCCCCAGGGCCGGTGCACCTCGCGGTGCAGGGTGGACTCACTGCGGCCGGCCTTCTTCAAGCGGCCGACCAGCTCCTTGACGTCCTGCACGCGCTCCTTGGGCGCGATCAGGACCGCATCCTTGGTCTCGACCACGACGTGATCCTCGAGGCCGACCGCGGTGACCAGCCGATGGGTCGAGTGCACGTAGCAATCATGCGTGTCATGGACCAGCACATCGCCCTGCAGGACATTGCCGTCCTCGTCCGCCGGCAGCGCGTCGAACAGCGAGGACCAGGAACCGACGTCGCTCCAGCCCGCATCGAGCGGTACCACGACCGCGTCGCGGGTCTTCTCCATGACCGCATAGTCGATCGACTCGCTGCGGCAGGCGGCGAAAGCCTCAGTGTCGATGCGCATGAAATCGAGGTCGGTCCTGGCGGCGCGATAAGCGGCGGTGGCCGATTCGAGGATGTCGGGCGCGAACTGACGCAACTCCTCGAGGAAGCGCACCGCCGTGAACACGAACATGCCGCTGTTCCAGTAGTAGTCGCCCGAGGAGACGAACTGGGTGGCGACGTCGAGCGGCGGCTTTTCGATGAACTCGGCGACCGCATAGGCCGAGCCCGCACTCGCGCCGCGGCGGATATAGCCATAGCCGACTTCCGGCGTATGCGCGACGATGCCGAAGGTCACGAGCTTGCCGTGCTCGGCCGCGGCGATCGCCTCGCCGGCGGCGCGCTGGAAGGCGCGCACGTCGCGGATCACGTG
>JAGWPY010000125.1 GCA_028870275.1 Gammaproteobacteria bacterium
ACTTTTGCAGATCACGCTGACCGGCGTTCTGTATGTGGCTCGGCACACTCTCGTAGTGCGCAACCCACGATACGACAGGAGGCAGACTCTCGAGCTTTCTTAAACCACCTCCGCCAGAACGGCGGGGGCCATACTGTCTAGCGGACGACCCGGGGCGTGCAGCGGTGCCGGCCACGACGACTGCGCCGGTACCGGCGCTCGAACTCGAGGTGCGGGGTGGGGACCTCGTCGCGGTCTCATTCGGCGCGATGGCGAGCCCCTGCGAGCTGTTGCTGCCGGCGACCGACCGCGATGCCGCGCTTTCGCTCGGCGCGATCGTTGCCGGCGAGGCACGGCGCATCGAGACCAAGTTCAGCCGCTACCGGGAGGACGGCGTGGTCGCCGCGATCCTGGCGAGCCGCGGCGACCCTCGGGGCATCGAGGTCGACGCGGAAACGGCCTCGCTGATCGATTTCGCGAGAGACTGCTACGAACTCAGCGACGGCTTGTTCGACATCACCTCGGGCGTGCTGCGTCGCGCCTGGAAGTTCGACGGTTCGGCGCGCGTTCCCGACCCGGCGACGGTCGCGAGCCTCCTGCCGCTGGTCGGCTTCGACAAGCTGCGTTGGGAGTCCCCGCGTCTGTATCTGCCCGCGGGCATGGAACTCGACTTCGGCGGCATCGGCAAGGAATACGCGGTCGATCGCGCCTTCGAGAAGCTCGCCCGGTCGCGCGATGCGCCGTTCCTGGTGAATTTCGGCGGCGATCTGCGCGCGAACCGTCCGACCGCGCGCGGTCCCTGGCAGGTCGGCGTCGAACGGCCGGATGCCGAGGGTCGCGCGGCCATGATCCTCGAGCTCGAGCGCGGGGCGCTCGCCACCAGCGGCGATGCGCGGCGCTACGTGCTGAAGGACGGCGTGCGCTACGGCCACATCCTCGATCCGCGCACCGGCTGGTCGGTGCGTGATGCGCCGCGATCGGTCACGGTCGCCGCGGCGAGCTGCACCGAAGCGGGCCTCCTGTCGACGCTCGCGATGCTCAAGGGGAGCGGTGCCGAAGCGTTTCTCGAAGGCCAGGACGTGATCCACTGGGTGCTGCGCTGACCGCGCGTCGGGCGCCGCGACCGGCGGCCCGTGATACCCTAGTCGGCGGTCGATCGACCCCGTCCCCCGATCCGCTCGGGGAATGCCCGCACTACCGGAGGTTAACCAGAATGAGTTTTACGTTGCCCGCATTGCCATTCGCGATGAGTGCCTTGAGCGCGCGGGGCATGTGCCAGGAGACGCTGGAGCTGCATCACGGCAAGCACCACAATGCCTATGTGACGGCGTTGAACGGCCTGGTCGAGAAGAACGACGCTCTGAAGGGCAAGTCGCTCGAGGAGATCGTCCGGTTCGCGCACGGCAAGGACGATCTGCAGCCGGTGTTCAACAACGCCGGACAGCACTGGAACCACAGCGTGTTCTGGGAGTCGCTGTCGCCGACCGGCGGTGGAGTGCCGGGCGTGCTCGAGAAGAAGATGACCGAGGACTTCGGCGGTGTCGCCCAGTTCAAGGAACAGTTCAAGGCCGCGGCGCTCGGTCAGTTCGGATCGGGCTGGGCCTGGCTCGTGCTCGCCCCGACCGGCAAGCTGAAGATCGTCAAGACCTCGAACGCGGGCACGCCGCTCGCGACGGGTGATGGCAAGGTGCTCATGGTGCTCGACGTCTGGGAACACGCCTATTACGTCGACTTCCGCAACCGCCGTCCGGACTTCACGGACAACTTCCTGAACCACCTCGCCAACTACGAGGCCGCCGCGGCCAAGCTGCAGAAGGCCTGAGGCCGGAACCGGCGCCGTTGTTCGCGCCGCCCTGCCGATTCAGCGGCAGGGCGGCGTGCGCCGCGAGGCGGCGCCTCGCCGCCCGCGGCGCGGGGACCGGTCCTCGCCGGCCCCGTCCGCGCGCTCATCCTGGGCACAGTAGGTCCGGTACAGGACCCCGAGGATCTCGAGCGCCGGACCCTCCGATAGCGCATAGTAAATCGTCTGTGATCGTCGCTCGGTCGTCACCAGCGCCCGGGCGCG
Organism: Gammaproteobacteria bacterium; assembly: GCA_028870275.1. Taxonomy (GTDB): domain Bacteria; phylum Pseudomonadota; class Gammaproteobacteria; order Steroidobacterales; family Steroidobacteraceae; genus Bog-1198. The sequence goes on from JAGWPY010000125.1 coordinate 2,045, forward strand.
CAGCACCGCCAGATGCTGGGACAGCGCCGACTGGCTGAGCGGGACCCGTGCATTGATCTCGCCGACCGACTTGGCGCCGTCGAGCAGCGCACACAGCACCAGCAGCCGCTGCCGGTTCGCGAGCGCTTTGAGCAGTTCGGCCGCTTCGCCGGCATGCTGGCGGACCTCGGCCATCGGCGCGGGCGGGCCTGGCTCGCGCGCCGCCGCAGCCGGAGGCGGTGTCATGGTCGCTTGCCTCATGGGCCCAAAGTGTAGCCGAAGGGGGCGCCGCCGGCGGAACTTCGCCGGCCGGGGCCCGGTCGAAACCGCCGGCGGCCGGACGTGTATGGTGCGTGCGGCCGTGGATATTCATGACATCGGGAGAACCGGATGACGGATTCAAGCCTCGAGCCACGCCTTGCCAAACCCGCGGCAGCCCCCGGCGCCGAGCGTGCCCGCGTGGATGCGCGCGCGGCCCTGCAGCGATTGCGCGAATACCTCTGCGGCCAGATCATCGGCCAGCAGACCCTGGTCGAGAGGCTCCTCGTCGCGCTGCTGGCCGACGGTCACCTCCTGGTCGAAGGGCCCCCGGGGCTCGCCAAGACCCGGGCGATCAAGGCGCTCGCCCATGCGGTCGAGGGGGACGTACAGCGCATCCAGTTCACGCCCGACCTCCTGCCCGCCGACCTCACCGGCTCGGAGGTCTACCGGCCGGAGGAAGGCGGCTTTCGCTTCCAGCGCGGCCCGCTGTTCCACAACCTGATCCTCGCCGACGAGATCAATCGCGCGCCCGCCAAGGTACAGTCGGCGCTGCTCGAGGCGATGGCCGAACGGCAGATCAGCGTCGGCCAGGCGAGCTATCCGTTGCCGCGGATGTTCCTGGTCATGGCGACCCAGAATCCGATCGAGCAGGAGGGTACCTATCCTCTGCCCGAGGCTCAGGTCGACCGGTTCATGCTGCATGTCGCGGTCGACTATCCGGACCGCGCGACGACCTTGCGGATCATGGACCTCGCACGCGCCGAGGCGATCGCACAGCGCGAGCTGCCGCCGCCGGCGCAGCGACTGCCCCAGGAGACGATCTTCGCGGCGCGCCGCGAGGTACTCGGCCTCACCTTCGCCGACCCGGTCGCCGAATACATCGCCGCGATCGTCGATGCGACCCGACGGCCCGCGCCCTACAGCGCGAAACTCGCCGAATGGCTGCGCTGGGGCGTGAGCCCGCGCGCAGCGATCTCGATCGAGCGCGGCGCGCGGGCGCTTGCCTGGCTCGATGGGCGCGATTTCGTGACCCCCGAGGACGTGCAGATGATCGCGCCGGATGCGCTGCGGCACCGCCTCTTGATCGACTACGGCGCGCAGGCGCGCGGCGTGACCGCGCAGGCCTGCGTCGAGGAACTGCTCTCGAGGGTGCCGGCGCCGTGAAGATTCCGGATCTCGACGAACTGCTCGGCCTGCGAGGCGCGGCGCGCTCGCTTGCGCTCGGTTCGCGCGATCCGTCCCGTGCGGCGCGGCTCGGCGGTCATCGCGGCGCGCATCGCGGCCGGGGCCTCGAGTTCGAGGAGGTCCGACCCTACGTGCCCGGCGACGATGCGCGCAGCATCGATTGGCGGGTGACGGCGCGGCGCGGCCGGCCGCACACCAAGCTCTTTCGCGAGGAGCGCGAGCGCCCGGTCTGGCTGCTCGTCGATCTGCAGCCGGGCATGTTCTTCGGCAGCCGCCGACAGTTCAAGTCGGCCGCCGCCGTGCGGGCCGCGGCGCTGCTCGCCTGGGCGGCCACCGGCGGCGGCGATCGGATCGGCGCGGTGATCGCCAGCGGCGGACAGGCGTTCTGCGCCGTGCCGCGGGCGCGCGAGGCGGGCGTGCTGCCGGTCCTGCGTGCGCTCATCGAACTGCAGCCGCGCGCGCCCGCGGCTCCACGACCCGAGGCCCTCGACGAGGCGCTCTCGACCCTGGTGCCGCTCGCCCATCCGGGCAGTCTCGTGCTCGTGATCAGCGATTTCGCGGCCGGCGGGGACGCTCTCGATCCTCGCTGGCTGCGGCTGGCCGCGCATACGGAGCTGCACCTGTACTGGATCATCGACGCGCTCGAACAGAACGGACTACCGGCCGGTCAGTTCCGCGGGGGGCTCCCGGGCCGGCTGCGCGCCTACGATGGTGACGCGACGCGCCGGCGCTGGCAGGCCGCATGGGAGGAGCGCAGCGCGCGCGTGCTCAAGCTCGCCGAACGCTTTGCGACCGAACCGATCCGTCTCGACACCGGCGAGGTGATCGAGGAGGTCCTGCCGCCACTGCTGCGCAGATCGCGGTTCGCGGCATGAACGACCGCTGGCTCGACGGGCTCGCACCCGCGCACGCACCGCCGCCGCCTTCATGGTGGCCGCCGGCTCCGGGCTGGTGGGTGCTGCTCGCGCTGGCGACGGCGGCGATCGCGGCCGCGCTCGTCTGGTGGCGTCACCCGCGGCTGCGCCTGCGTCGCGCGGCGCTCGCCGAGCTGCGGCGCATCCGCGGCCGCGACGATGGTGACGCCGTGGCCGTGGCCCGCGCGCTGCAGAATCTGCTGCGCCGATACGCGCTCGCGGTGTACGGCACCGAACGGGTCGCGCGGTTGCACGGCGATGCCTGGTTGCG
>JAGWPY010000126.1 GCA_028870275.1 Gammaproteobacteria bacterium
AACTACCCGACGCTGAGCTGGGCCGATATCGGCGCGATCGGCTGGCTGGTCGACGGCGCCGCGATCATGAACCAGATTCCGCTGTGCCGCTGCTCCTACGGACCGTACGCGCGAGCGATGATCCGCATCTGCAAGGAGGAGAGTTTCCACCAGCGCCAGGGCTACGACATCATGCTCAAACTCGCCAAGGGGACCGATGCCCAACGCCGCATGGCGCAGGACGCGCTGAATCGCTGGTGGTGGCCCTCGCTGATGATGTTCGGCCCTCCGGATGCCACGTCGGAGCACACGGCGCTTTCGGTGCGCTGGAAGATCAAGCGCTTCACCAACGACGAACTGCGCCAGAAGTTCGTCGATTTCACGGTGCCGCAGGCGCGATTCCTGGGCCTCGCGGTGCCGGATCCGCAGCTCTCCTGGGACGAGGAGGCGCAGCGGCACAGCTTCGGCGCCATCGACTGGCGGGAGTTCCAGGAAGTGCTCAAGGGACGCGGCCCCTGTAACCGTGAACGCCTGCAGGCGCGGCGAGACGCGCACGACGACGGACGATGGGTGCGCGAGGCGGCGATCGCCCACGCGGCGAAGCGTTCGCTCGCCGCCGTCGCCTGATCACCCCCTGAGGAGAGAGCTCATGAACGAAGCACGCGACTGGCCTCTGTACGAAATCTTCATCCGCGCCCGCGGCGGTCTCGACCACAAGCACGTCGGCAGCGTGCACGCCGCCGACGCCCGCATGGCCGTCGAGCACGCCCGCGACGTGTACACGCGCCGCCAGGAGGGTGTCAGCATCTGGGTGGTGCGCTCGGCCGACATCGTGGCCTCGGACCCGGGCGAGGCGGACAGTCTGTTCGAACCGGCGCGCGACAAGGTCTACCGCCACCCGACGTTCTACCAGATCCCCAAAGAGGTCGAGACCCTGTGAGCGCCGCGAGTGCCGCCGGTCCGGCGCAGCGGACCGACCTGCAGCGCTATCTGCTGCGAATCGCCGACACGAGCCTCGTTCTCGCACAGCGGCTCGGCGAGTGGATCGGCCACGCACCGGCGATCGAGGAGGATCTGGGGCTTGCCAACACGGCGCTCGATCTGCTCGGGCAGGCACGCCTGCTGCTCGGCTATGCCGGTGAGATCGAGGGGCTCGGTCGCGACGAGGATGCGCTCGCGTTCCGGCGGGACGAAGCGGACTTCTGCAACGCGACCATCGCCGAGCTGCCCAATGGACATTTCGGCGACACGATCGCCCGTCAGTTTCTCGTCGATGCCTACCAGGTGCCGCTGTTCGAGCGCCTCGCGGCCTCCGCCGACCCCCGTCTGGCGGAAATCGCCGCGAAGGCGCTGAAAGAGGCCGAATACCACCTGCGCTACAGCGCAGGCTGGATGGTGCGCCTTGGAGACGGTACCGACGAGAGCCACGCGCGCATTCAGGCTTCGCTCGAACGGCTCTGGCCTTACACCCAGGAACTGTTCGACGCCGACGACACGGACCGGGCGGTCGCGGCAGCCGGGATCGGCCCGGCCCTCGAGGAGTTGAAGGCCGAGTGGTCGCGCACCGTCGAGCGCGTGCTCGGCGAAGCGACCTTGCGGCGGCCCGCCGACGCCCCTTACCGCTGGTACGGCAAACAGGGCCGGCACAGCGAGCATCTCGGCCATCTTCTCGCCGAAATGCAGTACCTGCAGCGCGCCCACCCCGGAGCGCAATGGTGAGTTCGGCGCGCGAGGCCCGGATCACGCCCGAGGAGATCCTCGCGCGCGCCCGCGCGGTCATCGCGCAAGTGCCGGACCCCGAGATCCCGGTACTCAGCGTCGTCGAGCTCGGCATTCTGCGCGAAGTCGTGCTGGATGCCGACGGCACGCTGCAGGTGGCGCTCTCACCGACCTACTCGGGCTGTCCGGCCACCGCGACGATCCGTGACGACGTGGCGGCGGCGCTCGCGGCGGCGCAGCTCGGACCGGTACGCATCGCCCTGCGCCTCTCGCCTCCCTGGACCAGCGACTGGATCAGCGAGGAAGGCCGGCGCAAGCTGCGCGACTACGGCATCGCGCCACCCGTGCCGCGGGCGCTGCGGGACGCGCCGGTGGCCTGCCCGCACTGCGGCTCGACCGACACCGAGAGACTCAGCGAATTCGGTTCGACTCCCTGCAAAGCGCTGCATCGCTGCCGCGCCTGTCGCGAACCCTTCGATCGATTCAAATGCATCTGACCGCAAGGAAGGTCCCGTGCTCAGCTATCATCCTCTGGTCCTGACCAGACGCTCGCCGATTGCCGAAGACGCCTGTTGCCTCGAGTTCGAGCCGCCGACCGGCGAGGCCGGCGCCTTCGCCGCGTTCGAGGCCGGCCAGCACCTGCCGGTGCGCGCGACGGTGCAGGGCAGGGAACTGCGTCGCACCTACTCCCTGGTGAGCCCGGCCGGCGGACCGCTGCGCATCGGCGTGCGGGTTCAGGGGGCGATGTCGCGTTACCTGGCCGAGTCGTTGCCGATCGGCGGCGTGCTCGAGTCGATGACGCCCACCGGCCGCTTTCGCCGCACCGTCGAACCGGCACGGCACGGCCGTTATCTCGCGCTCGCGGCCGGCAGCGGCATCACGCCGGTGCTCTCGATCGTCACGACCATTCTCGAGCGCGAACCTCATTCGCGGGTCGTGCTGCTCTATGGCAACCGGACCCTGGCGCGCAGCATGTTCGTCGAGGAGATCCTCGCTCTGAAGAATCGCCATCTGCGACGTTTCACCGCCCAGTTCCTCATGAGCCGCGAACCCCAGGACGTGGAGCTGTTCAACGGCCGGCTCGACGCGCCGCGCCTGCGGACCCTGGCCGAGAGCGAATTCGACCCGCGCGAGTTCGACGAGATCTTCGTCTGCGGACCCGGATCGATGGTGCGCGAAGCCTCCTCGGTCTTGAAGGATCTGGGGGCGACCGGCAAGATCCACCTCGAGCGATTCACGGCCGAGAGCGGCGCCTCTCGCGAGCGTGACGAGGGCGATGCCGGAGCTGCCGCCGCACGAGAGGGCACGGAGGCCGTGGTGACGATGGACGGCCGGCGACGCTCCTTTGGCATCGCCGAAGGTCAGACGGTGCTGGAGGCGGCCGAGGCGGCCGGACTCGCGCTGCCGTTCTCCTGCCGGGCCGGCGTATGCTCGACCTGCCGTGCGAAACTGCTCTCCGGGAGCGTCACGATGGAACGCAACCAGGCGCTCGAGGACTGGGAGGTCGCCGCCGGCTTCGTGCTCTGTTGCCAGTCGCGACCGACCAGCGCGAAGATCGAAATCAGCTACGACGAGAAGTGATCGACGATGCAATACGCGAACATCCTCTTCGAGGTCGCCGACGGCGTCGCACGGCTGACGCTCAACCGTCCCGAGAAGCTCAACAGTTTCACGACGGCGATGCACGCCGAGGTGCGCGATGCGCTCGCGCGGGTGCCATCGTCGGGTGCGCGGGTACTGGTGATCAGCGGCGCGGGCCGGGGTTTCTGCGCCGGCCAGGACCTCGGCGACCGCGCGGTCGCCCCGGGTGAACGCGCCGCCGACCTCGGCGAATCGATCGAGAAGAACTACGCCCCGCTCGTGCTGGCGCTGCGGGCGCTGCCGCTGCCGGTGATCGCCGCGGTGAACGGCGTCGCCGCGGGCGCGGGGGCGAACATCGCGCTCGCCTGCGATCTGGTCATTGCGGCGCGATCCGCGAATTTCGTCCAGGCCTTCGCCCGCCTGGGTCTGGTGCCGGATTCCGGGGGGACCTGGTTCCTGCCACGCCTGGTCGGCCAGGCGCGCGCATTTGGCCTCGCCATGCTCGCCGAGAAACTTCCGGCGGAGCGGGCCGCCGAATGGGGCCTGATCTGGCGATGCGTCGACGACGAGGCGCTCGCCGCCGAAGTCGACGCGCTCGCGGCGCAGCTCGCGGTCGCGCCGACGCTCGGCCTGGCGCGCACCAAGCAGGCGCTCTACGGGGCCTGGGAGCGGGACCTGGCCGGACAGCTCGCCTTGGAGGGCCAATTCCAACGCGAACTCGGCGCGTCTCAGGACTACGCCGAAGGCGTGCGCGCGTTCGTCGAGAAGCGCGCACCGCGCTTCGTCGGCCGTTGAACGGGCCGGAGAGCGTCGCGTGAACGACGAGGACCGACAGGCGCTCGCCGAACGCTCGGCGAGCGCGATGTTCGCCGCCGACCGAGCCTCCCAGGCCTTGGGGATGCGGCTGATCTCGGTTGCGCCGGGCGAGTGCGAGATGCGCATGCGTGTTCGTCCCGACATGCTGAACGGCCTGGCGAGCTGCCACGGTGGCATCATCTTCGCGCTCGCCGACAGCGCCTTCGCCTTCGCCTGCAACTCCGAGGGCGTGCCAACCGTATCGGCCGCCGCCCATATCGATCACCTGGCCGGCGCGGGCGAGGGGGACGAGCTGAGCGCCACGGCCAGACGCCTCTGGCAGGGCGGACGCTCGGGGCTCTACGAGGTCGTCGTCGCCGATCAGGGCGGCCGGCTGATCGCCCTGTTCCGCGGCCGCTCGCACCGGCGCAATCCCGCTCCCTCACCGCAACTGGATACGAAATGACCGAAGCCTATATCTGCGACGCGATTCGCACACCCATCGGCCGTTACGGCGGCGCGTTGTCCTCGGTGCGCACCGACGATCTGGCCGTGACGCCGCTGCGCGCGCTCATGGAGCGCAATCCGTCGGTCGACTGGGGAGCCGTCGATGACGTCGTGCTCGGATGCGCCAACCAGGCTGGAGAGGACAATCGCAACGTGGCCCGCATGGCCGCGCTCCTCGCCGGGCTGCCGGTCGGCGTCCCCGGCGTCACCTTGAACCGACTGTGCGGCTCCGGTCTCGACGCCGTGGCGACCGCGGCACGCATGATCCGCACCCAGGAAGCCGAACTCGTGATCGCCGGCGGCGTCGAGAGCATGAGCCGGGCCCCCTACGTGTTCGCCAAGGGCGAGAACGCGTTCTCCCGGGAACTGCAGCTGTTCGATACGACGATCGGCTGGCGTTTCGTGAATGCGGCGATGAAGAAGCGCTACGGCATCGATTCGATGCCCGAGACCGCGGAGAACGTCGCGGCCGAGTTCGGGGTCGCGCGCGCCGATCAGGACGCCTTCGCGTTGCGCAGCCAACAGCGCGCTCTGCGCGCCCAGGCGGCGGGGCGTTTCGCGCGCGAGATCATTGCCGTGCGCATCCCGCAGCGCAAAGGCGATCCGATCGTGGTCGATCGCGACGAGCATCCGCGCGAGACCTCCCTGGAGGCGCTCGCGCGGCTCGGCACGCCGTTTCGCGCCGGCGGCAGCGTGACCGCCGGCAATGCCTCCGGCGTGAACGACGGCGCCTGCGCGCTGATCGTGGCGAGCGAAGCGGCGGCACGCCGTCACGGGCTCACTCCTCGGGCCCGCATCCTCGGCGCCGCGGTCGCCGGAGTCGAGCCGCGGGTGATGGGCATCGGCCCCGCGCCTGCGACCCGCAAGCTCCTCGCACGCCTCGGAGTTGCGCTCGCGGCCGTCGATGTGATCGAGCTGAACGAGGCTTTCGCCGCGCAGGCGCTCGCGGTGCTGCGCGATCTGGGGCTTCCGGACGACGCCGCCCACGTGAACCCCAACGGCGGCGCGATCGCCCTCGGCCACCCGCTCGGCATGAGCGGGGCGCGGCTCGCGACCACCGCCCTCTGCGAACTCGAGGAGAGTGGCGGGCGGCATGCCCTGTGCACGATGTGTATCGGTGTAGGCCAGGGCATCGCGCTGCTGCTCGAGCGGGCCCGATGAGTCCAGCACCGCTCGAACTTCGTCGCGAAGGCGAAGTGGCGATCGTCGAGATCGAGCATCCGCCGGTCAATGCGCTGGCCTGGCCGCTGCGCGCCGCGCTGCTCGAATCGATCGTCGCGATCGAGGGCGATACCGGCATACGGGCGGTGGTGATCCACGGCCGCGGTCGCCATTTCATCGCCGGAGCCGACGTGCGCGAATTCGACGCGCCACCGCGGGAACCGCTGCTCGCCGAGGTGCTCGCCCGACTCGAGGCGCTCGACCGGCCCGTGATCGCCGCGCTCCATGGTACGACGCAGGGCGGCGGTGCCGAACTCGCGCTCGCCTGCCACTATCGCTGCGCGACCCGCGACCTGTCCATGGGCTTCCCGGAGATCAAGCTTGGGCTGCTGCCCGGTGCCGGGGGCACGGTGCGCCTGCCGCGTCTGGTCGGACTCGCCCGGTCGCTGGAGATGATGACGGACGGTGCCCCGATCGGCTGCGATGCCGCGCGGGATCTGGGCCTCATCGACCGCGTGATCGAAGGCGATCCGCGCGCGGGCGCGATCGAGTATGCACGGGAACTGATCGCGGCCGGCCGCGGGCCGCGGCGCACCACCGACCGGCCCGTGCCCGCGGCCGACCCACCGGATCTGTTCGAGCGTGCCGCGCAAGGGGCGAAGCCTGCCATGCGCCGCATACCGGCCTACCGAGGGATCGTCGGCGCGCTCGACTCCGCCGCGCGCCTGCCCTGGCGCGAGGCGCAGGCGGTCGCACGCGCCTCGTTCGAGTCCTGCCGCGAATCGACCGCGTCCAGGGCGCTGCGACATCTGTTCTTCGCCGAGCGATCGGCACCGGTCCAGGACGCGGCGAGAACCGTCGCGCGCATCGGCGTGCTCGGCGCAGGAACGATGGGCAGCGGCATCGCGATCGCCGCCGCATCGGCCGGTTACGAGGTGAGCCTGGTCGATGCGCGCGCCGAGGCGGTGCGCGCCGGCCGGGCGCGCGTCGAGACGCATTTCGCCGAGGCGCAGCGCAAAGGTCGAATCACGGCCGAGGCCGCCTCGCAGGCGCTCGCGCGGCTTCATACCACCGAGGACTTCACCGCGTTCGCCGACGCCGACCTGATCATCGAGGCCGTGTTCGAGGACCTCGCGGTCAAGCGGGAAGTGTTCGCACGTCTCGACGGCGTCTGCCGCGCGGAGGCGATTCTCGCCACCAACACCTCGACGCTCGACGTCGAGGCGATCGCGGCGGCCACTTCGCGGGCGCCGAACGTGGTCGGCATGCATTTCTTCAGTCCGGCCCACGTGATGCGCCTGCTCGAGGTCGTGCGCACGGGCAAGAGCTCGCCGCAGGCCGTGGCGACGGCGCTCTCGGTCGGACGGCGGCTCGGCAAGATCTGCGTGCTCGTCGGCAATGGCTTCGGGTTCGTCGGCAATCGCATGCTCTACGCGTATGGACGCGAGAAGGAACTGATGATGCTCGAAGGTGCGCAGCCGCAGAACATCGACCGCGCACTCGAGGAATTCGGCATGGCGATGGGACCGAACGCGGTCGGCGATCTCGCCGGACTCGACATCGGATACGCCGTGCGCAAGGCCTGGCGCGAGCGTCCCGACGATCTGCGCTTCTACCGCGTCTCGGACCTGCTGGTCGAACACGGCCGACTCGGCCAGAAGAACGGCCGCGGGTTCTACCGCTACGAGGCCGGCGCCCGCCGCGGCACGCCGGATCCCGAGGTCACCGCCCTGGTGCGTGCGGAGGCCGGGCGGCTCGGCATCGCGCAGCGCGAGGTCGACGCGCAGGAGATCGTCGAGCGCTGTATGCTCGCATTGATCAACGAGGGCGCCAGGATTCTCGAAGAGGGGATCGCGGCGCGCGCCGCCGACGTCGATCTGGTCTGGTGCCATGGTTACGGCTTTCCACGCGACCGCGGCGGGCCCTTGTTCCATGCCGATACCCTGGGGCTCGATCGGGTGCTCGCGCGCATCAGGCACTATGCGGGCGCCTGCGGGCCACGCTACTGGGAGCCGGCCCCGAGCATCGTGCGCTTGGCCGCCATCGGCGGGAAATTCGCCGGGGACGGCGCCGCGGAGGCCGGTCGATGAAACTCGAGAGCTACGTGCTCGGCCGCTGGCGCGCCGGCGAGGGCGAGGGCAGCGCGCTTCGCGATGCGACCACCGGCGCGGTCGTCGCACAGGCGACGACCGCGGGCTTCGACTGGGCCGCGATCCTCGACTACGCCCGCCGCACCGGCGGGCCGGCGCTGCGCGCGGCGACCTTCCACGAACGCGCAGCCATCCTGCGCGCGCTTGGCAAGCGCCTGCTCGAGCTTAAAGAGGAATTCTACGAGCTCTCGTTCCGCACCGGCGCGACCCGCGCCGACTCGTGGATCGACATCGACGGAGGCATCGGCACGCTGCTGGTCTTCGCGAGCAAGGGCGCGCGCGAGTTGCCGAATGCACGGCTGCTGCTCGACGGAGAGGTCGAGCCGCTCTCGAAGCGCGGCACGTTCGTCGGCCAGCACGTGTTCCTGCCGCTCGAAGGCGCCGCGATCCATATCAACGCCTTCAATTTCCCGGTCTGGGGCATGCTCGAGAAGCTCGCGCCGGCGATCCTGGCCGGCCTGCCGGTGATCGTGAAACCCGCGACCGCGACCGCGTATCTCACCGAGCGGGTCGTGCGTCGCATCGTCGAGACGGGACTGCTGCCCGACGGAGCATTGCAGCTGATCGCCGGCGGCGCCGGCGGACTGTTCGAACATCTCGGCTGCCAGGACGTGGTCTCGTTCACCGGCTCGGCGAGCACCGCCGCGAAGTTGCGCACCCATCCGACGGTCGTGCGCCACTCGGTGCGATTCCTCGCCGAAACCGATTCCCTGAACTCCTCGATCCTGGGTCCCGACGCCGTGCCCGGCACCGCGGAGTTCGACCTGTACGTGGCCGAGGTGGTCCGTGAGATGACCGCAAAGGCCGGCCAGAAATGCACCGCGATTCGCAAAGCGATCGTCCCGCAGGCACAGGCCGAGGCGGTGACCGAGGCGATCGCCGCCGCACTCGATGCGGTGATCGTCGGCGACCCGCGCGAGGCCGGGGTGGGCATGGGGCCGCTCGCGAGCCTCGATCAGCGCCGGGAGGT